>DGFF01000028.1 GCA_002391545.1 Candidatus Fermentithermobacillaceae bacterium UBA3907
ATCAGGTGTAGTTACAAAAATTAAGGAATAGGCGAGCATTGAGTTTTTGATGACTCATGTGATTGACATGGGAAATGGGCCTATGTTAGACTCGGCTTTGAAAATTGCGCCGGGATGGGAGGGAGATTTAGTTGGCAAAAGGGCCGACAGAAATAATTACTCTTGCGTGTCAAGAATGCAAACAGCGTAATTATGTTACTAAGAAGAATAAGAGAAACCATTCCGGGAGACTTGAACTGAAGAAGTATTGCAAATTCTGCCGTACTCACACTATTCACAGAGAGACTCGGTAGTTGGTATGATACGAGTAAGCAATGCCGGTGGTTTTCGTAAGCGTAGGCCCGTAGCTCCAACGGTAGAGCAGCGGTCTCCAAAACCGACGGATGGGGGTTCGAATCCCTCCGGGCCTGCCATTAACTTTCACGTTAGGTGAGATAAATGAAGATATTTAAAGCGATAGGGGACTTTTTCGGCAAGATCGGGACTTTCTTCAGGGAGGTACGGGCAGAGTTAAGCAAGGTGGTCTGGCCTTCTTGGGATGATGTGAAAAGGTATACGAAAGCAGTGCTGTTTTCTATGGTCGGTGTCGGTCTTGTATTATGGGGAACCGACGCTCTTTTAACTCTTTTGATGAGTTTGATCATTAAAAAATAGTGGAAAAACCAGTGCAAACGAGGGAGAGATTGGGACCCATGAGTAAGTTTAAAAGGGGGGTCCTTGTTTATGGATACCAATTCAAATGAACATAAAGATAATGATACCAGAGATGAAACCCAAGGTGAGTGGTATGTAATCCATACCTACTCAGGCTATGAGAATAAGGTTAAGACTAACTTGGAACAGCGAATCGCAAATATGAAGATGGATGACAAGATATTTGAGATCTTGGTACCAGAAGAAGAGGAAATAGATTACAAAGAAGGCAAGAAGCGGGTTGTCAAACGGAAAGTGTTCCCTGGTTACGTAATGGTAAATATGATCATGGACGACGAAGCATGGTATGTGGTCCGCAATACACCTGGAGTTACTGGGTTCGTTGGTCCAGGCTCAAAACCTATCCCTCTCGATGAGGACGAAGTTGATATGATATTTAGGCGGACAAGAGGAGAGGGAACACCAAAGGTACGGGTTCGTTTCAAGCTAGGGCAGACGCTAAGAGTAAAATCTGGTCCTTTCCAGGGTATGATGGGGACGGTCCAGGACATTATGGCTGATCGAGGTAAACTTCGGATGTTAATCTCCATCTTCGGCCGCGAGACGCCGGTGGAATTAGACTTCAATCAGGTAGAGGAAGTGTGAGGGAAGGTATATGGCTAAAAAGGTTAAAGCAGTAGTGAAGTTGCAAATTCCAGGCGGCAAAGCCACGCCTGCGCCACCAGTAGGGCCTGCGTTGGCTCCTCACCAGGTTAATCTGCAACTTTTCTGTCAGCAATTTAATGATCGTACTGCCGGTGATGCAGGCACTATAGTGCCTGTAGTAGTTACAATATATGAAGACAGATCGTTTAGTTTTGTTGTAAAGACCCCACCTGCGTCAGTGTTGCTTAAAAAAGCGGCTGGAATTGAAAGGGCCTCAGGTGAGCCTAACGTAGTGAAAGTTGGAAAAGTTACTAAAGATCAGGTCAGAGAAATAGCGGAGATTAAGATGAAGGACCTTAACGCGTCATCAATTGAAGCCGCCATGAGAATGATTGAGGGAACTGCCAGAAGCATGGGAATAGAAGTAGTTTAGTTTTATTTGTTGATTATGTGGGAGGATTTATTCCGTCATTACCACTAGGAGGTTTTTGAGATGCCGAAAAGAGGCAAAAAGTATATTGAAGCAGCGAAACTTATTGAGCCTGAGAAATTATATGAACCCCGAGAGGCTCTAGATCTCATACCCCAACTTTCATTTGCTAATTTCGATGAGACTGTAGATATTGCAGTGAGGCTCGGGGTTGATCCAAGACACGCAGATCAAATTGTCCGGGGCGCAGTAGTACTGCCGCACGGTACGGGTAAGGAAGTAAAGGTATTGGTGTTTGCTCGAGGGGAAAAAGCTAAGGAGGCTTTGGAAGCTGGAGCAGATTATGTAGGTGCAGAAGATCTGGCAGAAAAGATTGAGAAAGGATGGCTCGACTTTGACAGTGCAGTGGCTACACCTGATGTTATGAGTGTAGTAGGTCGCTTAGGTAGGATACTCGGGCCTCGAGGACTCATGCCTAACCCAAGGACCGGTACGGTAACCATGGATGTAGAAACTGCTGTTAAAGAGATTAAACAGGGCAAAGTAGAGTTTAGAACTGAAAGAGGCGGAATAGTGCATTCTAAGATAGGCAAAGTGTCTTTCGGAACTGACAAACTGCTAGAAAACTTCTATGTGTTTATGGATGCAATACTAAGAGCAAGGCCCCCTGCGGCCAAAGGTCAATATGTAAGAAGCGTGACTGTGAGTCCATCGATGGGGCCAGGAGTTCCAATAAATCCTTCTAGGATAACAAGGCCGCAGAATGCTTAGAATGGATGAGCTTTATAATCTGAGCGTGAAAGAAAACATAATATAGGGAACCTAAGACAGCAGGTGTTTAAAAGCGTAACGGTCTTATGTAAAGACCGCCTGCCGAGGTCAGACTCTTGCGGACTTATCCGGTATGTACAAGGGCCCATGCCTCGCGCAGGGCCCTTTTAACATGATGCAAGGGGCCGAGAGACGGGAGGGATATTTTTGGAGAGCAGACAGAGACGGGAAAAGGCTAAAGTGCAGCGGGAACTCAAAGAAGCGATGGAAGAGGCTAAGAGCGTAGTTTTTGTGGATTTCCGAGGACTGACGGTTCAGGATGATACCAGATTGCGCCGAAAATGTAGAGAGAGCGGAGTTACGTACAAGGTTATCAAAAACACATTGGCTTTGAGGGCAGCCAACGAACTCCAGCTAGAAGGGCTGGAGGAGATACTCACAGGGCCCACAGCCATGGCCATTAGCGTTGAAGATCCTGTTGCACCTGCTAAAGTGACTCGGGAATTTTCGCTGGAAGTTCCTGTACTCAAAATTAAAGGGGGCATCTTGGAGGGACAGACGATACCTGCAGATCGGGTAGAGTTTCTAGCTACATTACCCTCTAGAGAAACCTTGTTAACTCAGGTTGCAGTAGCCATGAAGGCGCCGCTTTCGTCGTTCGCTACTGTTTTGAACGCACCGTTGGCCGGATTGGTAACAGTACTCGATCAGGTAAAAGAGAAAAAAGAAAGAGAACAATTATAGACCATAGGGAGGTCCGTAGAATGTCTAAGGTAGAACAACTTTTGAATTTGGTTAAGGAAATGACCGTTGTAGAACTTGCAGAAGCGGTAAAGGCATTTGAAGAAGAATTTGGCGTTTCGGCGCAAGCTGTTGTGGCAGCGCCTGTGGCTGGTGCTGCTGTTCAGGAAGCAGCTGGTCCTGCAGAAGAAGAAAAGTCAGAGTTTGACGTGGTACTTACAAGTGCTGGTGAGGGCAGGGTTGCCGTGATAAAGACGGTACGGGAACTTACAGGACTTGGACTCAAAGAAGCTAAAGAACTGGTTGAATCTGCCCCTGCAGCAATAAAAGAGAAGATCTCTAAAGAAGAAGCAGAGAAGATCAAAGAAGTTCTGGAAGAAGCAGGAGCTGTTGTTGAACTGAGGTAACACTCATGATACGGTTCGTAGGTGAGGGGCAAGATCTCTATATGGCTTGCCCTTTTTCCTTTTTCCTGGTAATTTTACGGTACTGTGGGACTTTTAGAGCGTAGATTTCATCCTAAGACTAGGGGGTTAAACTCATGGCCACGGTGGGCATAGTAGGGGCAGGGGGTCTCGTTGGCAGTCGAGTAGTGGAAGTTTTTCACGAGATGAACATAGATGATTTGGAATTATATCTGAGCGGATACGAGAAGTCGGTTGGGAAGTCGGTTATGTATAAGGGAGAACAGCTGGTTATCGAAAAATGTGACATAGAAGCCTTACTGAAACTGGATATTGTAGTTTTGTGCACTCCTACTGAGGCGTCTAGGGATCTGGTTCATGCTCTTATGGGCGGTCCAGTTATAGTAGACACCTCTTCTGCTTTTAGAATGGAAGAAAATGTGCCTCTTGTAGTGCCAGAAGTTAACGGCGACAATATTCATCAGCATAAAGGTCTCATAGCTGGCCCAAACTGTTCAACCATACAACTTGTTATGACTCTTTGCCCTATTCATAGGGAGTTTGGCCTTTCTAGGGTACATGTGAGTACCTATCAGTCAGTTTCAGGTGTAGGTTATAGAGCTATTGAAGAGCTTAAAGAGAGTTCTCTTCAGAAGCTCACTACTGGTTCCATCGAGTTTTCCAAGGAATCATCTGAGTTTCCACACCCTATAGCTTTTAACCTCATACCTCAGATAGACTCTTTTACAGATAACGGTTATTCTAAAGAAGAAATGAAGATGGTCAACGAAACTCGGAAAATACTCAACATTCCCGATTTACCCATATCGTGTACGTGTGTTAGAGTTCCTGTTTTCATAGGGCATTCCGAAGCTTGCCTGGTCGAAACTGTTAAGGAGCCGTCTGTGGAAAAAGTCACAGAGATCCTAGAGGAATTTCCAGGTGTAACTATAGTAGACGATCTGTCCCATCAACTTTATCCTATGCCCATTGATTGCGAAAACACTGATGATGTCTATGTAGGTCGCATTCGGAAAGACTTGAGTTGGAAGAACGGGATTTTGTTCTGGCAAGTTGCAGATAACTTAAGGCGCGGCGCGGCTACAAATGCGTGTAACATTGTAAAGCTTTTGCTGGAGGATGGCAGGTAATTCTTGACCTTTGGAGGTGTGGGTTGCATGAGAAAATCGCCTTATGGAAGCGTAATAGTTGCAATGGTGACTCCTTTTACTGAAGATCTTGAGGTTGACTATGATGCTGCTGTGAAACTTGGGAAAAAGCTATCGGAGCAGGGTGTGGACGGTATATTAGTGTCTGGCACAACTGGTGAATCTCCTACACTTACAGTCGAAGAGAAAGTCAGGCTAATTACAGAAATGCGTTCTGCCATTGATCCTTCTGTAATGATATGGGCTGGCACCAGCTCGTACAATACGGCGGAGAGCGTGAGGCTCACAAAACTTGCAGAATCTGCAGGTGCTGACGGGATTCTGGCTGTTACCCCTTATTACAACAAACCGAGTCAGGAAGGTTTGTATCTGCACTTTAAAACTATTTCAGAGTCTACTTCCCTTCCCATTATGCTCTACAACGTTCCAGGAAGAACGTCAGTTAACCTATTGCCTGATACTGTAGGAAGGTTGTCTGAACTGGGAAATGTAAAGGCCATTAAAGAAGCTTCAGGTAGCCTAGATCAGGTAACAGGTGTATTTTTAGCATGTCCCCAGGATTTCTACGTATATTCAGGGGATGATAGTTTGACGCTGCCAATCTTATCTGTTGGCGGATCTGGCGTCGTATCGGTGGCAGGTCATCTTGTAGCACAAGAACTCAAAAATATGATAAACTACTTCAGTGAAGGTAAGGTAGAAGAAGCGGTGAATTTGCATTACAAACTATTTGACCTCTTTAAGACATTGTTTATTACGACCAACCCAGTACCGGTTAAAACGGCGCTTAATATGATAGGCATTCCGGTAGGAGGATTTAGATTGCCTTTATGTCCGCCATCCCATAAAGAAGTAGATGCGATACGCAAAGTTCTAATAGACATGGACCTTTTGGTTGGCGCGTAAGTTTTTAGGGTGGGAGGCAAGTTGGAAAGGAAAGTATAAAGACAACAAGCCTTAATTGGGATGCAAAGGGGATGTTTAGAGAGGGTAGTTCAAATTAAGTTCAAAATACAGTTTTATTGGTCCCGTTTATTGACGAAGGTTAATAAACGTGGTAATATTACTAATTGCATTTATAATACGCACGTCAGCCATAAAATTTGATATCACATGCTAAACCCATGTTCATTATGGGATTAGCAAACTGGTTGTAAGCGTGTAGACACAAATTTATCCCCTAAGGAGTGAAATGAATGGCCTATCCGGTCAAGGTAGGCAAGCGGGAACGGCTGAATTACGGTCGTATCCGCGAAGTCCGCGAGATTCCAAACCTTATTTCGGTACAGCTAGATTCTTATGAGTGGTTTTTGGAAAAGGGATTGCGTGAAGTATTTAAAGACATTTCGCCGATCAGAGATTTTACAGACAATTTGTATCTAGAATTCGAGTCCTATACTTTAGGAGAGCCCAAATACACTGTAGAACAGTGCAAAGAGAGGGACGTCACCTATTCGGCCCCGTTAAAAGCAACGGTCAGCCTCATAAACAAGTCAACTGGAGAAGTTAAACAGCAAGAGGTGTTCATGGGAGATTTCCCGGTCATGACCGATGCTGGAACTTTCGTTATTAATGGCGCCGAGCGCGTTATAGTTAGCCAGCTGGTGCGCTCACCAGGTGCGTATTATTCCTGCGAACCTGATGCGAGCGGCAGAAACATTTTTTCAGCTACTTTAATTCCCAATAGGGGAGCGTGGCTGGAAGTGGAAACAGATGCTAACGATATTGCGTGGGTCAGGATAGACAGAACAAGAAAGCTCCCTCTAACCGTGCTGGTAAGGGCAGTTGGCATTGAAACTGATGAGGAAATCCTACAAAGTATGGGAGAAAGTGCAGTTCTGCTAAACACCTTGGAGAAGGACACAACAAAATCAGGAGATGAGGCGCTTGTAGAAATCTACCGCAGATTGAGGCCTGGAGAGCCACCTACAGTTGAAAGTGCAAAGAACCTTTTTAACAGCTTGTTCTTTGACCCTCGTCGTTACGATTTGGCTCCTGTTGGTCGCTACAGACTGAACAGAAAGTTTTCTTTGCGGAAGCGAATAACAAACACGAGGGCTATGACAGACGTTGTGCATCCCGAAACAGGAGAATTGTTGGTTAAAGCAGGAGCGGAAATAGATAGGGATACTGCTCAGCTCATGGCTGACGCAGGTATTACAGAGATAGATGTTCTTACACTAGACGGCCAAGTGGTTCACGTGCTCACAAACGGTGTCCACGACTATACCGAAGAAGCGTTGTTTAGAGAAAAATACCTAACGCGTGAAGATATAATCGCTTTTGTAAACTACTTTTTCGGGCTTACCAAAGGTGTAGGCAGCGTGGATGATATAGACCATTTGGGCAACAGGCGCGTGAGAACCGTGGGTGAACTGCTCCAGAACCAGTTCCGCATAGGGCTTTCTAGGATGGAGCGGGTAGTAAGAGAACGTATGAGTATACAAGACATAGACACGATTACTCCGCAGGCGCTCATAAATGTAAGACCTGTAGTAGGCGCTATGAAAGAGTTCTTTGGGTCAAGTCAGCTGTCCCAGTTTATGGAGCAGACCAACCCACTTACAGAGCTCACTGCGAAAAGGCGTCTATCGGCTCTTGGGCCTGGAGGTCTTACCCGTGATAGAGCAGGTTTTGAAGTTCGAGACGTTCACCACTCTCACTATGGAAGAATATGTCCTATTGAGACGCCTGAAGGTCCAAACATCGGGTTGACCAGTTCGCTTACATGCTATGCCCGGATCAACCTCTTAGGTTTCATAGAAACGCCTTACAGAAAGGTTAATAAACGAGAAAAAAGGGTAACTAATGAAATCCAATACCTAACTGCAGATGAAGAAGAGGATTGCATAATCGCACAAGCTAACGCTTTAATAGATGAAGACGGCTACTTTTTGGAAGAGTCTGTAATGGCAAGGCGCGGGCGAGACGTGATGCAAGCCAGGCCTGAACAAGTAGATTACATGGACGTATCCCCTAAACAAGTGTTTTCAGTAGCTACATCGCTTATTCCGTTTTTGGAGCATGACGATGCCAGCCGGGCGTTGATGGGTTCCAATATGCAGCGGCAAGCGGTGCCTTTGGTTAAGCCTGAAGCCCCTTATGTTGGAACTGGCCTGGAATCAAGAGCTGCTTTGGACTCAGGCGTGATCGTTCTAGCAAAAAGATCTGGCCAGGTAGTAAAGGTTTCAGCAGAAGAAATTGTTGTGCAAACACAGTCAGGTGAAAAGGACGTTTACGAACTTCGAAAGTTTGGTCGTTCAAACCAGGGAACATGTTTCAACCAAAAAGCCATCGTTTCCAAAGGCGAAATGGTGTCAGAGGGAGATGTACTAGCAGATGGGCCTTCTACCGAAATGGGCGAGTTGGCCTTGGGAAGGAACGTCTTGGTGGCGTATATGCCCTGGCTAGGATATAACTTTGAGGACGCTATTTTGATTTCGAGGGAACTTGTTGAAGACGACACTTACACTTCGATCCATATTGAAGAGTACGAATGTGATGCTAGAGATACTAAACTTGGGCCCGAGGAAATTACAAGAGACATTCCCAATGTAGCGGAAGATCAGCTAAAAGATCTTGATGAGTACGGGATAGTCAGAGTCGGTGCCGAAGTTCGTTCAGGTGATATTTTAGTTGGAAAGGTTACACCTAAAGGCGAGACTGAGCTTACCCCTGAAGAGCGGCTTTTGCGCGCGATTTTTGGAGAAAAAGCTCGGGAAGTCAGGGATAATTCTTTGAAAATGCCCCACGGCGAAAGCGGTATTGTAGTCGATGTAAAAGAATTCACAAGAGATTCTGGAGACGAATTACCTCCTGGGGTGAACCAGCTTGTGCGGGTTTATGTAGCGCAGAAACGTAAGATTTCTGAGGGAGATAAGATGGCGGGCAGGCACGGTAACAAAGGTGTGGTCGCTAAGATCTTGCCTAGGGAAGAGATGCCGTTTATGCCTGATGGTACTCCAGTTCAGATAGTGCTTACACCGTTGGGGGTTCCTTCCAGAATGAATTTGGGGCAGATCTTTGAATGCCATTTAGGATGGGCTGCACGTGCGCTAGGCGTTCATTTCGCAACTCCTATATTTGACGGTATAAGCGAAGAAGAAATTGAAGAGTTGCTAGAACAGGCTGGACTTCCCAGAGTCGGTAAAGCGAACCTTAGAGACGGTAGAACAGGTGAATACTTCGATTCTCCAGTGACAGTAGGCTATGCGTACATGATGAAATTGTTGCACTTGGTAGATGACAAGGTGCATGCTCGTTCTACTGGTCCTTATTCCCTTGTTACTCAGCAGCCTCTGGGTGGTAAGGCTCAGATGGGAGGACAAAGGTTTGGCGAGATGGAAGTGTGGGCGCTTGAAGCTCATGGGGCGGCATATACTTTGCAGGAAATGTTGACCGTAAAATCTGACGACGTAGTAGGTAGAGTGAAAACATACGAAGCCATAGTTAAAGGTGAGAATATACCGGAGCCTGGAATTCCAGAGTCTTTCAAAGTTCTGGTCAAAGAACTGCAAAGCCTTGCACTAGATGTACAGATTTTTGACGAAGAGGAGAATGAGATAGATATTAGAGAGCTAGATGAGGATATAGAAGAAAGGGCTAGTGAAATCGAATTCGTTATGGAAACCGAATTGAGGCAGCCCGAACGTCGTCCTCGTCGCGAAGTGGCCGATGAAGAAGAATACGAAGAAGAGTATGAAGAAGAGGTTGCTTATGTATTGGAGGAAGGGGACCAAGATGAAGTGGAGCCAGAGGTAGAGATCCCTGCGTCAAGCGATGATACCACCTCCAGTTCCTTCACAGAGGAAACGGCTACGTCCGATAGTGATTACTCCTCGCAAGATGTGAGGATGACCTTTGATGAACTATTCAAAGAGATCCAGGTTCCCCAAGATGTAGAAGAGTTGCTTGAAAAAGATGAGGAAGTAGTCAAGAAAAAGGCGCCCAAGGCAAAAGCAAAGCGCAAGGTGCGTTTTGAGGATGACGACGATCTTGAGCGCATAGGACGGGTAAGGTCTATTCGAGACTTAGAGCCTGACGATGAAGAAGAGCCAGAAGTTTAGATAGAGGGGATGTTAAAGAGTGGACATTAATGATTTTGCTGCAATGCGTATTTCTCTTGCATCACCCGAAAGAATCAGAGAGTGGTCTCACGGAGAAGTTAAGAAACCTGAAACTCTTAACTACAGGACGCTAAAACCTGAACGAGATGGGTTGTTTTGTGAGAGGATCTTCGGACCTACAAAGGACTGGGAATGTTACTGCGGTAAGTACAAGCGGATTAGATATAAAGGTGTAGTTTGCGATAAATGCGGTGTTGAAGTTACTAGGGCAAAGGTAAGACGTGAACGTATGGGCCATATAGAACTGGCGTGCCCGGTGTCACACATTTGGTACTTTAAGGGTGTACCTTCTAGAATGGGCCTTTTGCTGGATATGTCACCTAAGCTTCTAGAACAGGTTCTTTATTTTGCTTCGTATATCGTAATCGATCCTGGGGATTGTGAGGATCTTGAGTATAAGCAGATACTCAGCGAAGCAGAATACCGAGAGGCAAAAGACAAGTATGGTGCAAGATTTAGGGCAGGTATGGGCGCAGAAGCTATTAAAGAAATTCTGAGCCAAGTGGATTTGGACAAAGAAGCTGCGGATCTTAGAGAGGAAGCCCGAAATACTAGCGGCCAAAGAAAGGTCAGAGCTATAAGACGGTTGGAAGTTGTTGAAGCTTTTAGAACTTCTGGGAATAAGCCTGAGTGGATGATTTTGGATGTAATACCTGTAATACCGCCTGATTTAAGGCCCATGGTGCAGCTAGATGGGGGAAGATTTGCCACATCAGATCTGAACGACTTGTACCGAAGAGTCATCAATAGGAACAATAGATTAAAAAGGCTTCTGGACTTAGGGGCTCCCGATATAATTGTGAGAAATGAAAAAAGGATGCTCCAAGAAGCAGTTGATGCGTTGATCGATAACGGGAGAAGGGGAAAACCTGTTACAGGACCGGGCCAAAGGCCCTTAAAGTCTCTATCTGACATGCTAAAGGGCAAGCAAGGACGATTTAGACAGAATCTACTGGGAAAGCGAGTAGACTATTCTGGCCGTTCTGTGATCGTAGTAGGACCCAATTTGAAGTTCTACCAATGTGGCATTCCCAAGGAAATGGCGTTGGAACTGTTCAAACCATTTGTAATGAGGAGACTGGTAGAGACAGGACTTGCTCCTAATATAAAAGCGGCCAGACGGCTTGTGGAGCGAGCGCGTCCCGAGGTATGGGATATTCTTGAAGAGGTAATTAAAGACCACCCGGTGCTTCTCAACCGTGCTCCTACGTTGCATAGATTGAGCGTGCAAGCTTTTGAGCCTGTGTTAATCGAAGGGAGAGCCATACAGATACATCCGTTGGTATGTCCGCCATACAACGCTGACTTCGACGGAGATCAGATGCCTGTACACGTGCCTCTTTCTGCAGAAGCTCAGGCAGAGTCAAAGATACTGATGTCGTCAGTGTACAACCTGCTGCTTCCCAAAGATGGCACGCCTGCAGTTACTCCTACAAAAGACGTTGTGCTAGGAATTTATTACCTTACACTTTCGGAAGATGAAAATATGGACGAGGTAGATGTGACACAAGTTACCAAGAAGTATGGCTCAATTGAAGAGGTAGTTATGGCGTACAATGTGGGCGCAGTCAGGCTTCATGAAACTATACTTCTCAGATATGAAAAAGACGGCGAGTTTGAAAGGATAGCTACTACGCCTGGAAGGTGCATCTTTAATGAGGTGCTTCCTGAAGGATTGAGATTTGTTAATGCGGTTACAGACCGAAAACTCCTGAACCAAATTGTAGCAGAGAGCATTGAATTGTACGGCATGGAGAGAACCGTGGAAATGCTAGATGGCATGAAGGATCTTGGATTTTTGTTTGCTACGACGTCGGGTTCGACCATAGCAATTAGTGATGTAGTAGTTCCTGAAGAAAAACTTGAAATTCTTTTGGAGGCCGATGAGAGAGTAAACGAGGTTCAGGAGCACTACAGAGAGGGATTATTGACGGAAGAAGAGCGCTACGAAAAGGTTATTGATATTTGGAGAGACGCAACAAATAAGGTGACCGAAGAGCTTCAGGAATCTATAGGACGATGGAATCCTGTGAACATGATGGCTCAGTCAGGAGCCCGAGGTAACATACAGCAGATATCTCAGCTAGGCGGGATGCGCGGTATTATGGTGGATCCTTCAGGCAGAATGGTTGAACAGCCTATCAGATCTAACTTCCGTGAGGGGCTCTCAGTCCTTGAATACTTCACTTCTACTCACGGACAAAGAAAAGGACTTGTTGATATGGCTTTGAGGACTGCAGATTCAGGGTATCTAACCAGAAGATTGGTTGATGTGGCCCAGGATGTCATAGTGAGGGAAGAAGACTGCGGTACAGATGCGGGTATCCTAGTAAAAGATATTGTAATAGATGGAGAACTTATTGAAACTTTGTACGATAGAATTGTTGGACGATATACTGTGAGCGACATAATCCATCCCTCAACCGGCGAAATCCTGTGCGCCAGGGGCCAACTCATCAACAACAAGGTGGCTAAAAAGATAGTTGAGGCTGGTATTAAAGAGGTGGCAGTCCGGTCTGTCCTTACGTGTGAGACCAGGCATGGGGTGTGCGTTAAGTGTTACGGTGAGAACTTGGCTACAGGTGATATTGTTGATGAAGGAGAAGCAGTAGGTATAATAGCGGCCCAGTCTATTGGGGAACCTGGTACCCAGCTTACTCTTAGAACTTTCCACCTAGGAGGGGTAGCTGGGGAAGATATAACTCAGGGTCTCCCAAGGGTTGAGGAACTTTTTGAAGCGCGGAAACCCAAGAGACCTGCAGCAATAGCTGAAATTTCTGGAGTAGTCGAAATTGTAGACGGAGATAAGAAGCGTGAGATAATCATTACCTCGCCAGAAGGAGAACAAAGCACAGTGGTAGTTCCCTTTGGAAGTCTGATCAAGGTGCAGGACGGGGACTTTGTAGAACCTGGAGATATCTTAACTGAAGGTGCTGTTAATCCCCACGACTTGCTCGTGATAAAAGGCGTTCGGGCGGTGGAGGAGTATATATTGAGCGAGGTACAGAGGGTCTACAGGTTGCAGGGGATAGATATTTCAGACAAACACATTGAGGTCATAGTAAGGCAAATGATGAGAAAGGTCAAAGTTGATGATCCTGGCGATACTGATCTTTTGCCTGGAGGAATTGTGGACGTATTTGAATTTGCAGATGCTAACGCCCAGGTTTTCGAAGATGGTGGGGAACCTGCCACAGGAAAGCCTATTATACAGGGAATTACCAAAGCATCTCTTTCAACAGATTCGTTCCTGTCGGCTGCGTCGTTCCAGGAAACCACTAGGGTGCTTACGGATGCGGCTATAAAAGGGAAGACTGACCGACTTATCGGGTTGAAGGAAAACGTGATTATAGGTAAACTGATTCCTGCAGGAACAGGTATGCAGAAATATGACGACGTTGTAGTAGAAGCCGTGTCAGAAAAGAAGGAAGAAGAGGAAATCGGCGTGGCCGAAGCAGTGGGCGAATGATGCTAAGAAACGGAGGGATATCACAGTGAAAATTAAGTGGTTGGGGCATGCCTCATTTCTAATCCAATCACCAGGTGGGCTTAGAATACTCACGGATCCATTTGGGGATGATGTTCCTTATCCAAAAATAGATGAAGTAGTCGATGTAGTAACTGTGTCCCACGATCATCATGACCATAATGCGGTTCACGTTTTAAAGGGAGAATTTGTGGCACTGAACGGTTTGGATAAAAATACTGGCAAGTGTTTGGAGGTTACGAAACACATAGGTGATGTAACGTTTAGAACAGTTCCGTCTTACCATGATGATAAAAGTGGTGGGTCGCGGGGAGAAAACGCAATATTTGTGATGGATTTCGGAGGTTTCACTATTGTGCATTTAGGCGACTTAGGACATGCCTTAAGTCCCAAACAGGTGGAACAGATAGGCGCTGTTAATATGCTTATGATCCCAGTAGGGGGACATTATACAATAGATGCACCTACAGCCAAGGTAGTTGTAGAACAGCTTAATCCCAATGTCGTGTTGCCAATGCACTATAAGACGAAATACTTGGAATCGTGGCCAATTTCAACAGTTGATGCTTTTTTAGAAGGCCAGAGTAATGTTGTTCGATTCGATAGTAACGAAGTCGAATTCGAGATAGATGATATATTAGACAAATGGGAGATTTGGGTCTTCGAGATATAGTTTTTGGAAGGGGCCAGGATAAGTTTTTGCAGTTTAGGTGATTCCTGGCCCCCATATAAAAAAGCAGGCCTTTCTACCATTGACACGCTTTTGAGAGGGTGCTAGACTCATAAAGCGTGCTTTTTATGTTAGTACGCGGGAGGTTTAGTGTATAATGAGCCCGGCGTATGATAAGGTTCCGAAAAGACGTAAAGTTATAGGTGCAAAATCTGTTGAAAGGGCTCTGTCCAAATCTTTACTTGATAAGGTTTTAGTTGCAAAGGATGCCGAGGAGAGAGTAATATCAGATGTCCTCATTCTTGCGGAACAGAGCGGTGTAGAAATTGTTTGGGTTTCAAATATGATGGAACTTGGAGAGTATTGCGGCATAGGCGTAGGAGCTTCATGCTGTGGGATATTGAAAGATGATGCTGTAGATTAGAATGACTGTTAAAGAAAGGAGGGTCTGATGTGCCGACAATTAATCAATTGGTCCGAAAGGGAAGGGAAAAACCGGAGGAAAAACCTAAATCCCCTGCGCTGATGGGCAACCCGTTTAAGCGTGGAGTATGTACTGTTGTAAGGACCACCACTCCGAAAAAACCTAACTCGGCGTTGAGGAAGGTAGCTCGTGTTCGGTTAGTTAATGGGCTTGAGGTTACAGCATATATTCCGGGTATAGGCCATAACCTTCAGGAGCACTCGGTGGTGTTGCTACGTGGTGGACGTGTAAGGGATTTGCCTGGAGTGCGGTACCATATTGTGCGAGGTGCTTTGGATACTGCCGGTGTTGTCGATAGAAAACAAGGGCGGTCCAAGTACGGAACTAAGAAGCCGAAAAAGTAAAATTGTGGAGGTGAATTGTGTGCCTAGAAGGGGTAAAGTTCCCGCGAGAACGTGGACTCCTGATCCCGTATATAATTCTGTGCTGGTGACGCGGCTTATCAACAAGGTAATGTACGACGGAGAAAAGGCTAAGGCCAGACGATTGGTTTACACCGCTATGGATATAGTTGGGGAAAAGACAGGCAAGGACCCATTGGAAGTTTTGGATCAGGCGGTTAAAAATGCAATGCCTGTTCTTGAGGTAAGACCCAGGAGGGTTGGCGGTGCTACATACCAGGTGCCAATGGAGGTAAGACCTGATCGCAGGCTATCCCTGGCGTTAAGGTGGTTAGTAGATTTTGCCAGGCAACGTCCTGAGCGGGGTTTTGAGTATAAATTAGCTGCAGAAATAATGGATGCAGCAAATAATAGTGGTAACACTATAAGAAGGAAAGAAGAAATGCATAGGATGGCAGAAGCCAACAGAGCTTTTGCGCATTACAGGTGGTAGACATAATTTGACAAGATTATTGAAAGGGGGGAATTCGATGCCGCAGACATATCCGTTAGAGAAAATTCGAAATATAGGTATTATGGCACATATTGATGCGGGAAAAACAACCACTACCGAACGTATTTTGTTTTACACCGGTAAGGTTCACAGAATAGGTGAAGTGGACGAAGGATCAGCCACAATGGACTGGATGGAGCAGGAACAAGAAAGAGGCATTACAATTACATCTGCTGCTACTACATGTCATTGGAAAGAATTTAGGATCAACATTATAGATACGCCAGGACACGTTGACTTTACCGCAGAAGTTGAAAGAAGCCTTAGAGTGCTTGATGGCGCTGTAGCAATATTTTGTGCCAAGGGCGGTGTCGAACCCCAGTCAGAAGCGGTGTGGCGACAGGCTGATCGATATAAAGTACCCAGGATTGCGTACGTAAACAAAATGGATGCAGTAGGGGCTAACTTTTACAAGGTGATAGATGCAATCGAAGTTAAACTTGGAGCAAACCCTGTGGTTGTAACTTTGCCCATTGGTGTAGAAGATCAGTTTTCGGGCGTAGTTGATGTTTTGCATGGGAAAGCCCTCTATTGGATTGATGAACTAGGCCTAGAGGTTGAGGAAGCCGATATACCTGAGGACATGCGCGATTTGTTTGCACAGTATCGAGATAAACTGGTAACTGCAGCCTCTGATTTCGATGATGAAATCCTTGAAAGATACGTGCATGGAGAGGAAATACCTGCGCACATGCTTATAGCTGCCCTTAGAAAAGGTACAATAAGCAACCAGATAGTGCCTTGTTTTTGCGGTTCATCGTTTAAGAATAAAGGAGTTCAGAGGCTTCTAGACGGCATAGTAGATTTTCTACCATCGCCGCTGGACATTCCACCTGTAGAAGGGATAGATCCTAGGACAGGTGAAGTGACGGTGCGAAGGCCCAGCGATGATGAGCCATTTTGCGCTTTGGCATTTAAAGTTATGACCGATCCATACGTCGGTAGAGTTACGTACTTTCGGGTTTATTCGGGAATTCTAACTAACCGTTCTTATGTGTACAATGCGACTCGAGATAAGACCGAAAGAATTCAGCGGCTTCTTTTGATGCACGCTAACCATAGAGAAGATGTTGAAGTAGTGTCTACTGGCGATATTGTGGCTACGGTGGCGCTAAAGCATACTATAACTGGAGATACTTTGTGCGATGAGAAATACCCGATCATACTGGAGCCTATCGCGTTTCCGACGCCAGTTATAACAGTAGCTATTGAGCCTAATACGAGACAAGATGTGGATAAATTAAGTGTTTCCTTGGCGAAATTGGCAGAAGAAGATCCTACGTTTACTTTTAAGACTGATGATGAAACTGGGCAGACATTAATAGCTGGAATGGGAGAATTGCATCTAGAAGTTATATGCGATAGACTTCTTCGGGAGTTTGGAGTAGGTGCTACAGTAGGGAAGCCCCAGGTGGCATACAAGGAGAGCATTATGGAGCCTGTGTTCGGAGAAGGAAAGTTTATCCGACAAACAGGCGGGCATGGCCAGTACGGTCACGCCAAAATAAGACTAGAGCCTCTTCCTAGAGGTTCAGGATTCGAATTTGAAAATGCGATTCGTGGTGGGGTTATACCCCAGGAGTTCATCCCTGCCGTAGAGGCAGGGGTTAGGGAAGCCCTTGAATCTGGTTCTTTGATAGGCTACCCACTGGTAGACGTAAAAGCTATACTTGAAGATGGGTCTTTCCATGAGGTAGACTCGTCTGAGCTTGCTTTTAAGATAGCAGGTTCTATGGCGGTTAAGGATGCTTTGTCCCGAGCAAAAGTTATCATTTTGGAGCCGATCATGAAAGTTGAGGTTAATACCCCTACTGAGTTTTTAGGAGAAGTTCTTAGCGATCTCACGGCTAGAAGAGGGCAGATAACCGGAATAGAGACTACAGGCACTTTTGAAACCATTCGGGCATTTGTGCCTCTTGCGACGATGTTTGGTTATGCAACTGACCTTCGCTCCAAAACTCAGGGTCGTGGAACTTACACCATGGTATTTTCTCACTACGATGTGGTTCCTTCCGCAGAAGCGGAGAAGATTATTTCTAAGAATTACCTTTAAGTGTAATTAAGGAGGAGTAGACTGGAAATGGCTAAGAAGAGATTTGAGAGAACGAAACCTCACGTAAACATAGGCACCATAGGTCACATAGACCATGGGAAGACGACTCTTACGGCTGCGATAACGCGAGTTTTATCTTCGAAGGGTATGGCAGACTTTACGCCTTTCGAAAAGATTGACAAAGCGCCTGAGGAGCGTGCCAGGGGTATTACGATAGCAGTATCTCACGTTGAGTATGAGACAGATAAGAGGCACTATGCGCATGTATACTGTCCAGGGCACGCTGACTACATTAAGAACATGATAACAGGGGCGGCGCAGATGGACGGAGCGATACTAGTGGTATCTGCGGCAGATGGTACTATGCCCCAGACGAGGGAA
>DGFF01000087.1:0-479 GCA_002391545.1 Candidatus Fermentithermobacillaceae bacterium UBA3907
GCAACTCTATAACCTCGTTGGGCCAGATACAAGCTCACAGGCGTTTTGGAGGTCCTAGAAACGCCTATTAGCACAACATCGGCTAAAGGCAATGCAGAAAGATTCTTTCCGTCGTCAGCGTTCACAGCGAACTCAATAGCTTCTACCCGTCTGAAATAATCATCATCGAGGCGATGCTTGAGTCCGGGTTCGAACTTGGGATCTGCTTCAGTTATAGTGCTCATAGCCTCCATCACCGGGCCCAAAATATCTACGGCAGTGATACCCAAATCTGACGCTTTTTTCATTGCATAATCCCGCATTTCAGGTTTTACCAAGGTATGCACTACCACTGCATTTTCCACACTTGCCATTTCAAGTATCCTGTCTATACCTTCTACAGTTTGAACATGGCCAAACTTGCGAATATCAACGCCACCTGCGTTGAACTGGGCTGCCGCTGCGAGAACAACTGCCTCAGCAGTATCCCCCAATGAATC
>DGFF01000087.1:708-7065 GCA_002391545.1 Candidatus Fermentithermobacillaceae bacterium UBA3907
CCAATATCACATCTTGCCCGTAAAGGGTAAGATGTAAGAAAAGTCTGCCATCCTGGTAAAGAGATCAGATACTGCTCCCAGAAGTTTTATCCGATTTTCTCTTAATTCTTCGTCCTCGGTCATAATCAACACATGATCTAAACAATCATCTATAAGCATTCTCAATGACGCAAGTTCTTCAAGATACAACGCATATTCTCTGTCCTCAAAAAGCCTATCCAACGTCTCTCGCCTTTCTGAAACCCAGGAAAACAAAGCCTTCTCAGGCTCTTCTACAAGCAGTTCGCCACGAACATCCCTTTCAGAAGATTTGCTGCCCAAAACTGCAGTCCGTCTCCAACCTGTAACTACATCTATTAGCATGTCAGTACCTAAAATTGAGTATATGGCTTCAGCCATGGCAGGAAGCCTAGATATCCTGGTTTCGCCACTGCCTATTACTGCCTTGGCTATCTCTGCTGGATAGCCTTTTTCAGTCAAATAGGCCTCTACCCTAGATAATATAAACCGTTTCAGTTTGAGATTTACTGAATCTACATCTTCATCGGCTTTCTCAGCGATCCTCACCGCCTGTCCCCCGAGAACAACCGCTTTTTCGATGGCACGATCTAAGTCAATATCATAACCGTGAGCCAGGATTATGTTTGCTACTCCAGACGCGGCCCTTCTCAACCCCAAGGGATCTTGGGACCCTGAAACTTCTACACCTAAACAAAAAGCAACGGCTAAGGTATCTAGTTTATCTGCTATAGCCAGTATGCCGCTAATCCCTTTTTCTGGCAGTTCATCGCTTGCCCCTCTTGGAAGATACTGCTGAGCAATGGCCTTTGCCACTTCTTCATCTACCCCTTGTACCCTGGCATAGTGACCTCCCATGATTCCCTCTAGCTCAGGAAGTTCTCTGACCATAAGAGTTACAAGGTCGCATTTTGATAAGTGAGCAGCCATTTTTATCTTTTCAATTTGCTCATATGAAAACCCGGCTTCTTCCCCCAAAAAAGCACTGAGTTCTATAAGCCGCTGGGTCTTATCGTACAAAGTCCCCGCCTCTCCCAAAAAGAAAACCCGTTTTAACTCGTCCAATCGATCTCCCAAAGGCACTTTTAGATCTTGGTCGTAGAAAAACGAAGCATCGTCAAGACGGGCCCTTAGCACCCATTCATTTCCTTTTCGAACGTTATCCATACCAATATTAGGACTGCCATCCCTTACCCCTATAAAGCCAGGAAGAACGTTCATAGCATCGTCTAAAATTGGAAAATATCTTTGATGGTACCGCATAACCGTTATTAGCACTTCTTGGGGTAGGTTAAGATAATCGGGGCTAAACTCACCTCTAAACGGAGCGGGATGCTCGCAAAGACAGGTCACTTCATCAAGAAGGCCTTCATCTTCCAAAGGTCTTCCCGAAATCTCTTTCGCTAAGGAGCAAGCGCCTTCTGAAATAATCTGCCTTCTTCGGTTATGATCTACCACTACCCCTGCCCTTGCGATTACATCAAAATATTCTGAAGCGCTGGGTATTTCCAAGGACTCTGGATGCAGCGATCTACTCCCATAACTTGTACGCCCTGATGTAATGCCTGCTAATTCCACAGGTACTTCTTCTTCACCGTAAAGACAAACTGCCCAGCGAATTGGTCTGAACCATCTCCAGTTCTTCTCGCCCCATCTAAGCGGGTGCGGACAATCCATACCCATGACAACCTCAGAAAGGATTGTTGGCAAAATCTCAGTAACCGTTTGGCCAGGTTCATGCTTAAACCCGTAAACATACTCACCGTTTGCTTCTGGTTCAATAACCACATCAGACACGTCTATACCCAGAGAACGACAAAAGCCTTGAAGTGCTTTTGTGGGCATACCTTCACTATCGTACGCAACCTTTCTAGATGGTCCCCTAACTTTCACAGTAATATCGGAACTCCTATCGCTTAGATCCGTTACGTACAATACCAACCTTCTCGGAGTTCCGTATGATGTCGCCTCGCTCCACGTCAATCTAGCGTCAGCTAATGCTTTTTCAGCCCTCACCCGGATTTCCTCAATGGCCGGCAATAGATACCTAGCAGGAATCTCGTCAGACCCTACCTCTAGCAGCAAATTATGGGTCATCATACTTCAAACCCCCGAAGATTACAGTATTTGCGGGCGCACCCGCGAGTAAGTCCTCGCACCCTGGCGATGTAGTTCTGCCTTTCTGAGACTGAAAGAGCACCTCTTGCATCTAGTAAGTTAAAAAGGTGCGAACACTTAAGGGCATAATCGTACGCAGGAAGGAACAAACCGTCTTTTAGAATTCTTTTACTTTCCTGCTCATAATCGGTAAAGTGTCGCCTCAAAAGATCAATGTCCGCTACTTCAAAGCCATACCGGGAACCTTGCTTCTCCTGTTCGAGAAACATTTCACCGTAAGTAAGCCCAGGCGACATTTGAATATCCCAAACGTTATCAACGTCTTGTATATACGAAGTCAGGCGCTCAAGCCCGTAAGTCAATTCAACTGAGATAGGCTGAATCTCAATGCCGCCCATCTCCTGGAAATAGGTGAACTGAGTTATTTCCATGCCATCCAGCCAAACCTCCCAACCTAATCCAGAAGCACCTAAGGTAGGAGACTCCCAATTGTCTTCTACGAACCTTATGTCATGCTCTACGCGGCTTATCCCTAACCGTTCCAGTGAATTTATAAACACTTCTATAATGTTATCAGGCGGCGGCTTTTTGATTACTTGAAACTGAAAATAATAACCCATTCTATTGGGATTATCACCATACCGCGCATCTTGCGGCCTCCTGCAAGGCTCTACATATGCCATATTCCATGGCTCAGGTCCAAGAGCTCTAAAAAACGTCAAAGGGTTCATGGTCCCTGCGCCCTTTTCGATGTCGTAGGGCTCACCAATGTAACAACCCTGCTCTTTCCAAAATTCCTCCAAATGCTCAATTACATCCTGAAAGTAAAGAAAAGCGCCCAATACCTCATCTCCTCGCATCTTCAATGCTCTCTACCAAATTAGCTGATCTCAGTCGCTTCTCAAGCACAAATGCCATGTATTTGCGTAGCAGTAAGGTAATTTCTTCCCGTACCTGCCCCACAGCATTTATCCGAGGGCACATTAACTTATCTGACTGATATGAACCTGAAATAGGTTTAGACGACAAAATTTGAAGAGTCCTTAAGGCGCCTGGCGAAATCTTAATAATCTCATCGTACTGTCGGATCTGGCTGCCCTCAGGAACCTCACGGGGAGTACTATGTTCGTCTATACAATCGGCGCATAGTGCACCTCCGTTTCTCAACGAAAAATACACAGGGCCTTCTCCAAGGCTCTTTTCGCAGGAAATGCAAGAGGAAAAGGTAGGAGCGAACCCTCCAAGGGACAAAATACCCAATTCAGCCCAGCGCGCAATGACCCAAGGGTCGTCCTTTTCTTCCAGACAACGAAATACGCTCAAGACGAATCGAAACTGATTCTGGTCTCTGACCCTTTCGGGAAGCACTGTTATTAGGAGCTCAGCTACATACCGACCATAAACCATCTTCTCGTAATCTTCCATGATCAATGGGAACGAGTCTTTGACTGAAACCTGGGTCACCCTGTCAAAATTCCTGCCCCGCCATAGTTGGAATAGACCATAAGTAAACGGTTGGGTCAAACCCCTTAATTTGCTTCCAGGCTTTGCCCCACCTTTTACAACCGCTTTGACCAACCCTTCTTCTTCAGTAAATATAGTAGACAGTTTGTCGGTTTCGCCCAGATCCTGCTGGTCCAATACAATTCCTTCCGACTGATAGAGCAAATCCCTTTCCCCCCGCGGGACCTACCAGATTCCCTTGCCCTATGTACTCTTACGATTATATACAATCATACCCCAAAGAGACGGTAAAATGAAAAAAATGCTACAAGCCACCAACCATCTCCATCGATAAGCGCAAAACTCTTGCCAAACCGATGGCAGATCTGAAAGTATTGGGTAAAAAGCCAGGATACCTATGACCACCGAAAAACCTGCAGTCAAAAGCACCCCTGCAGCAGCAATATCTTTAACCCTTTTGGCGATAGGATTAAATTCCGGCTCTAGTAAATCCACTAAGGATTCAATAAGGGTGTTCAATATTTCTGCAGTAAGAACGCCTAAAATTGCAAGGACCACCATGAAAAATTCCACTCGGCCCATGCCACATACAAAACATGCAGATATCACTATGGACCCCATTAAAACGTGTATACGCATATTGCGCTCGTTAGAGTAGACGTATACAAGACCTTCCCAAGCATAGCTAAGACTTTCTTTGAATGATCTGGAATGAAATTCCTCTGGGTCTATATATTGAGTTTCTTTAGGATCTGGTCCTGGCGCTCCCACATGATCGCCTCTTTTTGAGGGTTGTCGTGATCGTATCCCAGAAGATGCAAAGTGCCATGAGTCAAAAGAAGGGCTAGTTCTTGGCGGAGCGGTACATTATTGGCCTCAGCCTGTCGGGAAGCCGCATCTAAAGATATTACAATATCACCTAGTATAGTTGGCATTCCTGGGATAATAATCTTCTCTTCATCGCTATCAAAATCCAGCATGGGAAAAGCCAATACATCTGTAGGTATCGCTTCCCCACGATATTGTTGATTGAGATCCGCTATGAAATCATCGTCTGTGAAAAGAACAGACACCTCGGCATCTTTTTCTCTCCACCCTTCTTCTTCCAACGTGAATTTCACCACTCGTCTCGCTAAAGAAACCAAGAAGCGCTTTTCTTCGCTGCCCATTTCAGGGTGAAAGATTATATCAACCTCAATCGGCAATTTACTGCCCCCTTTCGTCATCTTCAATTTTCATAGTTGGATACTCGATCCTACTATGAAACAGCCCCAACAGAACCTGGGTAAACGTTTGCCCTATAATATCCAATTCCTTAAGGGTAAGATCACATTTATCCAGCTGATGATCCATAAGCCTATCTTGAATCATTCGGCGCACAAGGGTCTCCATTCTAGCAGGATTAGGGTTAGAAAGAGATCTGGCAGCAGCTTCGATGCTATCTGCCAACATAACTATGGCAGTTTCCTTGCTACTTGGCCTAGGCCCTTCATAACGAAAAGACCACTCGTCAACATTCCCGTGATTGCCTGCTTCTGCATCTTCGGCAGCTTTTGCGTAGAAGTACGAAACCAGGGTGGTTCCATGGTGCTCCCTTATAAAATCAATTATAACCTCAGGCAAATTGTACTCCTTAGCTAATTCAACACCGTCTTTTACGTGAGCCATAATTACAGTAGCTGAAAGGCTCGGACTCATCTTATCATGGGGATTATCCATGCCGAACATTTGGTTTTCTGAGAAGAAATAGGGTCTTTTAAGTTTGCCTACGTCGTGATAATATGCGCCCACCCTAGTTAGGAGGCTATCTGCTCCAATTGCCCAAGCAGCTGCTTCGGCCAAATTCCCCACCATAATACTGTGGTGATACGTTCCAGGCGCTTCCAATAGCAGTCTGTGAAGTAAAGGTTGTTCAGGGTTGGATAGTTCTATCAGCTTTAGCGGCGTAATTATATCGAATACGCTTTCAAATACAGGTAAAGAGCCAACCGCCAACACTGAAGATAAAGGTCCTGTGATTACAACGAAAAGGATATCTCGCCATACTCCTACGTCATCTGTGGCCAAGGCTCCAGCCATAACAAGAAAACCGTAAGTCAGCACTGAAACAACGCTAACCACAAGCCCGGCCTGAAGAATTTGGGCTCGGTTCCACGCCTGTTTAACAGCAAGAGCAGCCGCTATTCCTGAAGTTATAGCCACCGTCATGTAAACCACGTCAAATCCAGTCATAACGCCTACCGCAATAGACAACGCAGCGGCGAAAAACGTTCCAAACTTCCTATCCCACAAGGTAGAAGACAACATGACGCCAAAAGCTACAGGCGCCAAAAATCCCGATATGCTGCACAGAATCTTAAGGACCACTAAACTCAATATCACAACAGACGCTATCAAGGGTATGCCTTTTTTCTCTATGAGATCAGTGTTATACACCCCGACATAAGCAGCAGTAAAGCCGCAGAAAATAAGGGCAGACAGCAAAGCGCCGAGAACTTCTGTAATCCTGATGGAACTGCCCATCATTCCCATTTTTTCTAAGATAGCTATCTGCTCTTCAGTAACAATGTCGCCTCTTCTTACGATATAGTCTCCTCGTCTTATCTTTACCGGCTCTACTGACTCGATGGCCATTTTGATCTTCTTGTCCGTTTCTTCTTTGTTCAAGGTAAGGTTGGGCTGCAAATTCTTTCCTACAAATGCGCAAAACAGTCTCCCAACGTGATCGGGTATTGACTTATCTGTCCGAATGATAGC
>DGFF01000029.1:0-2181 GCA_002391545.1 Candidatus Fermentithermobacillaceae bacterium UBA3907
GGTATCTGGACCCGTTGCCAAGGCGGACTCGAAAGATGAAGCAGGTACAAAAGGATTTCCGACAGCCGCTCATAGTGGGAAAGTAAAGAGAACTCACCCTTTTAGGACGTGGATTTGCTTCGTCCTTGGCATCAGCATTATCGGGACATGCATAGTTGGAGCGTTAGTTGGTCTTTCCCTAGCCAATTGGAATTGGGAAGAATTGAAAGCTGTTTTTCTTGATTACAAGCATAGTATCCCTTTTAAGCAGCAAACAACAGTGTACTTCTATGCGCTGCTATCTCTAGTGGATGTTTCTGATCATAGCAACCTCACGGAAGTAAAGGAAGCAACGGAAGTGATAGATTACAGATTGGTGCGGGAAGGGGAAAACCTTAAGTATTATGCGGTGAATTTGGACTCTGGAATAGTAGCAACCAACATCGAAGAAGACCTACGCGAGGATCTGGCCAAGGCTGTATCAGAGGCTCATAGTGGAGAAAGCACGCTTCCTTTACCGGAGGGCTATGGGTACTATTGGTATTTCGATGGAAGTCGTACTCATGTGATTGAAAATGATAAACATTTAGATGTTGACCGGTTAGATAGCGCTTACCATAACCTATTAGTAGATGTACCTCAGTACTTGGGCGGAAAAGAAAAGGCCCAGTCAATACGAGCCGTGTTGGCAGTTAGCGATGTTTTGATTCCGAATCCATACGGAGAGTCTGCGTACTATAGGAATCAGCAGGTTTTTCGCGTGATTGGTTGGGCCTATTTGGTTACTCTATGTATTGGAGTTTTTATGCTTGGGTACAGCATATTGAAGTATGATGAAAAAAAAGGAATTTGAAGCCAGTTTGGCATCATGGTTGGGTGGATTTTGGCTAGAAGTAAAGATTGGCATCACAATTCTACTCTTTGTCGGCGTGCTAGGTTTTGCAGGGGCAATTCTCTTGGGAACTTCAGGTCCGACGGGGGTTTTGGGCGTTGTTGTATCTGTCCTATGCGTTTATGCTGCGTTGTGGTGGGTATACGTCATAATCCTCGATATTTCCTATAACGGTAAGCAGGTTTTTGCCAATAACTGCATTGCCCATTTTTCAGAATGGATGACACTCTATGAAAGCAAGTATCCGTGGGAAAAACTTATGCTCAAAAGGGTCTATAGATTGATAGGCGCAGAGATTTGTCTTGCCATAATTGCAGTATTGTCCGTAATCATACTCATAGTAGCTGGGCATGGTGCATTTGGTTTCAGTGTTGCCGCAATTTGTGTAGTACTTGCATTCTACCTTATATATAGGTATCTAAAGAGTTTTGCTACTACCGTGTCCGAAATGGGCCTTCTTATGGATCAGATTGAGAGAATGAAAAATGGGGATTTAGACACCAAACTATCGGTTAACAGCGATTCTGTTATCTACGACGCAGTTCAGAACCTCAACGATCTGCAAGAAGGGATGAACCTTGCAGTAAGTGAGAAACTCAAATCAGAGCGACTCAAGATTGACCTTATCACAAATATGTCCCATGACCTCAAAACGCCGCTAACATCTATAGCCAGTTACGTTGATCTTTTGGCAAAGGAAGACTTGCCAGCGCACGTAAAAGATTATGTGTCTATATTGAGTCAGAAGACTGAGAGACTAAAAAACCTTATCCAAGACCTGTTTGACTTGTCCAAAGCTACCAGCAACAATCTGGCACTGGATATCAAAGAAATTGACCTTTGTCGCTTAATCGAACAAACCCTTGCAGATATGGAGGAGTTGATTCAGGACTCGGGCATACCATTTAAGGTGGACCTGCCAGACGAGCCGGTTCTTATGAAAAATGATGGTGCTAAGCTATCTCGAGTATTCCAGAACCTCTTATCGAACGCAGTCAAGTACTCTCTTCCTGGAACTCGCGTATTTGTTAACCTGCAAGTTGTCGATAACGAAGCTGTTGTGACCATAAAGAACACTGCAAATTACGAAATGAACTTTGAGGAAGAGGACATATTAGAGAGATTTGCCAGGGGGGATGCGTCCAGGACTACCGAGGGTTCTGGGCTTGGCCTGTCTATAGCGAAAAGCTACACAGAAGCGTGTGGTGGGAAGTTTGCCATAAGGATAGATGGGGATCAGTTCACAGCCGAGGTTAGGTTACCTATGGCATAAGATATATAAAGCAAAAGGGACGGGGGGTATTTCTTTG
>DGFF01000029.1:2414-3695 GCA_002391545.1 Candidatus Fermentithermobacillaceae bacterium UBA3907
TTTTGCTTCTCTTTTGCTTCTCTCTTGCTTTACTTCTACTTCATTTTTTCCTGGCGAGTTCTGCAACTTCACTAAATCTGCCAATTATGTAACCGTAGTTGTCCCTATGGTGAGGTATATTGCAGTTGCTGCAATCCTTGATGCCATCCACAGTGTAGGTGAAATTGCCTTTACAGTCTTCCCCTAGAGCATACAGGGGGCAGTAACAGAAAAGGCAGTTGAAATCATCTGGATCTACACCGGTGTGGCACGGGAACGCTTCGCATTCTCTGTGATTAATGAAGGCATACTTCTTGCCTCGCCAATATTCTGCGTTATTCTGAGGATGTTTTGTGTCCATAGTCGCCTCCTGATAACTAGACGCCGGCAGCATATGTTCCTATTATAATACTTATTCTTTATAGTCGTTTCCTTGCCGTTTGCATTATTGATTTTCGTCTGCTGAATCATACCTAAGAAACCATATGTAAGAAAACCAACAAGCACGCAAGCTTATCCTATCAGAACATTTCGTGTTTCGAAAGAAGGAATGAGGAACCCATTTGTAGAAAATCACTTATTGACGGTTATGCGGCTGCAACCAAGCCTATATGGTTGCTAAAGGGGGCTTCTTAGCCAGTGCGCAGTTTATGGCCACTTTACACGCAGACCGTGCTCATTAATACGAAAGAGGTGAATTTTCTGTATGAAGGAACTATTGAGAAATGCCCTCAGGCTAGCTGACGTAGACTATTGCGAAATTCGCTTTGAACAAAGCGAATTTTTGTCTATCGGATATCAAGGGAAGGAACTAGACAGAATCGTAAGAGATACCCCCTATGGGGGAAACGTTAGGGCTTTATACAAGGGTGGATGGGGGTTTGCATCTTTCAACAGCCTAGACGATCTAGATGAAGCAGTAAAATCTGCATGCAGGCAAGCTCGAATAACTGGCGACAAACAAGGGGGCGAAAGCAAATTGGCTCCTGCGCCTGTCATCGAAGACGAGTACGTGCCTAACTATACTCTAGATCCCCGGAAAGTAAGCTTGGACGAAAAGATAAACCTCCTGGACAGATACAGAGATATCATTTTAGGGTATGATCCTGCAATCACTGCAGCTCAAATTACTTACAATGAAAGAATTACGGATCTTTGCTTTGCGAATACCGAGGGTACATACGTAAGGCAAGAGAAATTGGATATAGGGGCATCCCTTGGCGCTACTGCTAGGAGAGGAATGCTGACTGTGTCTGAGTCCATAGGGCGCGGTAGCTCAATAGGGTTTGACTGTATGCTCGA
>DGFF01000029.1:3992-5980 GCA_002391545.1 Candidatus Fermentithermobacillaceae bacterium UBA3907
TGCGATCCGGCTTTGGCAGGGCTTTTCGTTCACGAAGCCTTTGGCCATCTGAGCGAAGCTGACAACGCTTACAAGAACCCTCGTATGGCCGAGACCATGAAGTTGGGGCGCAGGCTTGGTCGGGATATTCTTACCATATATGACACCGGTGAGTATCCTGAAAATCGCGGCTACCTGAAATATGATGACGAAGGCGTTCCTACGCGACGTGCTTACCTGGTCAAAGACGGAATCTTGGTCGGGCGGTTACATTCGCGGGAGACGGCTGGAATCATGGGTGAGCCTATCACTGGCAATGCCCGAGCTCTAAACTACACTTTCCCGCCAATAGTCCGGATGAGGAACACCTGTATAGCTCCAGGTGAGGCTAGTTTGGAAGACATGATAAAAGATATAGATTTGGGACTATACGCAGTAGGTTCAGGTGGAGGTCAAACCAACGGAGAAATGTTTAACTTTATGGCGCGTCACGGTTTTATGATTCGCGACGGGAAAATTGCAGAATTAGTTAAAGACGTGAAATTAATGGGCAACGTTTTTACTACTTTGGAGAACATAGATATGATTGGAAACGATCTTAAGGCGCGAGATGGCGCAGGCGGCTGTGGCAAGGGAGGGCAATCGCCTCTTCCAACCAGCGGATTATGCCCATCAATTAGGATTCAAAATGTAATAGTCGGAGGTGGCAAGTAATGATTGGTTTTATACTGCCCGAGGGTGTCCAGGGAGAACTTCACCGTAGAACTTATCGTTCATGGGGCGTGTCGTTTCAGAACAGTATGTTTGAAGGAACTAGCCATAGCCGCAATGATCTAAGGACTGTTAGGGTAATCGATTCAGGTAAAATGAGTACTGCTACGAGCACGAAGCCTGACTGCGAAGAGGAACTAGTAAAGACTGCCCTGGAACTTTCCAAGTACGGCACTGTCGTGAATTTCGATTTTCCAGGCCCTTCGCAATATACCGAAATTGAACTAGCAGATCCCAAAGTAGCCCAAATCGACTTCCCTGAAATGATCGAAATAGGCGATGATCTCTTACATTCTCTTCTCAAAGTTGACCCGAATATTAGAGCGTCGGCTTCATTGGGTGCCCAGGAAGTAAAGGTAAATTTGAGCAACAGCAATGGGTTCTCAGGGGAATACTCTAAAACCGTATTTCGTGCTGGCATGGGCGCTCAGTACATTCAAGGCGAAGACTTTCTGCGATTTGGAGAATATAGGTCTTCTTGGACTAACGATATAGATTATGAAGAATTGAAAAAGGAAGTTATCCAGCTATTTGAGTGGGCAAAGGAGATAACGGACATCGATGCTGGATCATATCCTGTAATATTTGCACCCGGAGAGGTAGGCAATCTTTTGCGTCCCTTTATAGCTTCATTAAACGGGAAGGCCGTTGCCCGAGGGATATCACCTCTAGAAGATAAGATTGGTGAGGAACTCCTAGACACTAGGATAACCCTTATAGACGATGGCACCTTGCCCAGAGAGGTATCTAGTGTTCCTTTTGATAGGGAAGGCATTCCTACTCAGAAAAATGTTCTTATTGACCGCGGAGTTGTTAAACAGATACTTACAGATCTTGAAACGGCCAGGGCATTGGGACTACCGCCTACAGGTAACGGTACAGGCAGTGGACCTGCACCTCATAGAACCATACTGGTTCCAGGAGAGACTCCTCTTAAGAAGTTAATCAAGGATATAGAGAAGGGGCTAATAGTGTTTGGCACAATGGGAGCATGGACAGGCAATCCATACGGTGGCAACGTATCTGGCACCATTTCTTTGGGTCTTAAGATTGAAGGCGGTGAGATTGCAGGACGAGTCAAGAACTGCATGTTTTCCATAAATTCATTCAAACATTTTAAGGATAATCTCATAGGGCTTAGCCAAGAAACCAAATCTTTAGGCAGTTCTACTTACCCCTATGTGGTGCTAGACGATGTGGTCATAACCACTGGATGATACGAGAATCAAAGGCGAAGC
>DGFF01000029.1:6187-7453 GCA_002391545.1 Candidatus Fermentithermobacillaceae bacterium UBA3907
AAAGAGAAGCAAGGGGGACGGGGGTTTCTGCTTCATTCCTTATAGGGTATTGCTAACAGGCAGACTTAATGTATGTACGGTCACGCCAAAGTCGCAGCATCATATCGGAAGGATATTGTGTATATAGTAAATCACTACATATGGCGAAATCCCTTAAGAGCGCTTAGAAGGTAAAGCGCTCTTAAAGGGTAGAGCCCCAGACAAGCACTTTAGCCTACACATCAGTTTCCGATGATTTACTGCACTTTAAGTAAGAAAGGGGGCAGTTTAAGAAGAAGCACAACGCAGCAAAGCGGAGTGAAGCTTTTAAATGTTAAGGCGGATATTAACAATATCAATAATAAAATGCAACATGTTTAAGGTTTAGATTGACAGACTCTACTTTCAGGAGTAGAGTCTGGATGTAAGGTATCACGGTGCCGACAGAGCGGTGAGTTTTTTGAGCATGTCATATCTATTGCTTCCCTTGGTGTTCTAGGGCGTTCTAGAGCGTTGCGCCATGGCCTGACACGTACGCTCTAAGAGGTTAGATTTGACTCACGAATCTCCCGCGGGAAACGAAAAAGAAAGGGGGAATTCCCGAGTGTCTTTTGATACGGAAAAGACGGTAATGACTATGAGAGACATGTTAATGACATCAACGCGCATGCTTAAAGCCCTCCAGCGTTCAACTGCAGAATATTGTGAAATCCGAATAGAAGAAACAGAAGAGACTATTGTGCGATTGAGGGGGAACGAGACTGAACTTGTCACCCAGAATGTATCGGTAGGGGGCAATGTGCGGGCCCTTTACCAAGGCGGATGGGGCTTTGCTTCTTTTAACCGCCTTGACGATTTGGAAAAGAAAGTGGATGAGGCGTGTGCGCAGGCAAAGATTTTAGGAGAGAGGCTGAAAAAAGACATTAGGCTGTATCCAATAGATCCGATAGTAGACTACGTTTTTGGGCAATTCAAAAAAGAGGCGTTTGCAGTGCCTCTTTCTCAAAAAATGGAGCTTCTTCAGGAATATAACCGGATAGTACTTGATTCACCAGAAATCACATCCTCATCTGTGTATTACTTGGACCGACACACCCATCTGCATTTTGCGAATTCGGAGGGTACATACATATACCAAGAGAAGATGGATGTTGCCGGAAGTATAACAGCAGTTGCCACAAAAGATAGGCTCACGACCCAAGAGTCTGCCAGTTTCGGTTCGAATCAAGATTACAATGTGGTATTAGGGCTTGAAGAAGAGATAAAAGAGGCGGCTGATGCTGCTCG
>DGFF01000029.1:7709-9320 GCA_002391545.1 Candidatus Fermentithermobacillaceae bacterium UBA3907
GAGGCATTTGGCCATTTGAGCGAAGCCGATGACCTTGATGAAGATGAAAGGATGAAGGAACTGCTCAAGATCGGTACCCGTTACGGTTCAGATGACCTAGACATTTACGATAGCGGAGTTGAAGGCCCCAACCGTGGTGAATGTAAGTACGACGATGAAGGTGTTCCTATGCAGAAAACGTACCTTATAAAAGGTGGGGTAGTGGTTGGACATCTCCATTCTAGGGAAAGCGCTGCTAAAATGGGCGAATCGGTTACAGGTAATGCCCGGGCGATTAACTACAGGTTTCCACCTATAGTTAGGATGCGCACCACGTGTATCGCTCCAAGAGAACATACTTTCGAAGAGATGATTGAGAGCATTTCACTGGGCGTCTATGTCAAGGGAGGATATGGAGGGGAGACTAACGGGGAGATGTTTACCTTTGCACCATCTAGAGCATATATGATACGCAACGGGGCTATTGCTGAGATGGTTCGCGACGTTAATCTTACTGGAAATGTATTCGACACTTTGAGAAATATAGACATGATAGGGAACGATTTCGAGTACAAAAACAGTGCCGGTGGTTGTGGTAAGGGCTCCCAAAGCCCTCTTCCAGTAGCGCAAGGATCGCCTCATATACGTATTAAGAACGTTATTATCGGAGGTGAGAAGAAATGAGGAAGATGCTAGATGAAGCTGTTGCTAAGGGAGCCGAAGCTATCTTGACCATAACTGACTCGAAGAATACAGCAGTTTCTTTTGACTCCAATCGACTTAAGAAAATAGAGAATACCGAATCGTATACGCAAGGTCTACAGGTGATAAAGGACGAGAAACTGGGAGTAGCTGCTTCAACGCGAGTAGGTGGTGAAGGAGAACTTCTGGAAAAAGCTATAAGCGTAGCTGAGTTTGGGCCTACAGTAAGTTATACATTTCCTGCGCCTGAGCCGTGTCCAAACCCTAAGATGTTCGACCAGCGCGTTGCTGATATTAGCATTGATGAAATGATTGCCATCGGCGAAGAACTGGTGGATGCTATGAGGACTCTGGATAGTTCAATTAATGCAGGAGCACAGATCCAGAAGAGCGTGTTAACGGCTAAGATGGCCAATACAAAGGGACTTGGGGTGGATTTTGCAAAGACGGTGTTTGTAATTACAGGTGGATTTCAGTTTGTGGAAGGGCAAAACCTGCTCGGCTCTTGGGATTGGCAAATAACCACCTCTTTAGAATATGACCTTGAAGCTTTGAAAGATAAGCTTATAGAGGACTTTGAAATCGGAAGGAAAAACGTATCGATTGAAACTGGGCAGTACGATGTACTCTTTACACCGTCAGCAGTCTCGGCCATAGCGATGCCGATTATAGCTTGTCTTGATGGGCGAGCCGTCATGCGGGGTATTAGTCCTTTTGCGGGTAGGATTGGCGAAGAAATCTTTGCACCTTCTTTCTCGCTTATAGAAGACGGTACCCTTGACGGGGCTGTTGGAAGTCGTCCTTGCGACGACCAAGGGGTGCCGTGTCGCAGGACTCCTTTGATCGAGCAGGGTGTGTTGAAAGAGTATTTGCTGGACTTGGAGTCTGCTCAGAGGCTCGGTAGAAAGCCAATTGGCACCGGTAATCCAG
>DGFF01000029.1:9435-13265 GCA_002391545.1 Candidatus Fermentithermobacillaceae bacterium UBA3907
ATGTTTTCCTTGAACGTCTTTACACACTTAAAGTCCAACCTTTTGGCTCTTAGCAAAGAGACTAAGAACATGGGCACAAGCATTCTTCCCTATTTCCTTATCGGAGGGGTATCTGTTTCGACCCGCGGTTAAGTGGCTAATTTAGACGTAGCAGTGAAGTATCTTAGTTTCAGTCAGACTGCCACATATAGGCAGCCGTTGCGTATGTACGGGGCGGGGCTTAACATGCCTCGCCCCGAAGCATGGGGACGGTTCTGGCGCTCCTTTCGCCGACCGAAACAAACGTCTGATTTCTTGTTGGTCTTTGCAGGTTAGTGAAGCAAAAGGGACGGGGGTTTTTGCTTCACCCGAAGCACGAAGCAACGAAGCGACGAAGCAAAAGGGAAGCAAAGGGGACGGGGGTTTTTGCTTCGGAGTCTAGGTTTCACAAGTTTGCTCCATTCAGTCAAATCTACATATTACACAGACACTATCTACGTAGATAATACCGATACATCTGCTATAGTTGATCCATTGTTCGCTCATTGTTGAGGTTTTCTGCATCAAATGATGATCGCACAAATATGAGTAGGTATGACTTGCGTTGGGGGCTAAGATCCCAAGTTTTTCCTTGATTGTGGACGCCCTGAGCGCTTTTCGAGTAGAATAAACACCCCTGCAGACAGACAAAACATTCCTGCAGACGCCAAGAAAGAACTTCCAAGGCCGACCGAGTCTCCCAGTGCGCCACCAATCAAGGGTCCTGTCACAGACCCTAGGGGTAGCACTGAATTCAACACTCCAAATGCCCTGCTTCTAAAATCCCTTGACACAGACTGCGCTGTAAGAATGTTCCCGCTCACAACCACCATCCCGTTAAAGAATCCAAACGCCATTCTGAACACGGACAAGGCAGCGATGCTTAACCACGCGCCTTGAAGAGCGACCGATATAGCGGAACCCAACAGACCTATAATGAACCACTGTGTGGACGATAATTGAGGGAAAGTCGGACGTCGTTTTCTAAATGCGGTACTGGACAATGACGAGTTAGCTAACGCAGTATCAGCTAACGGGGTATCAGCTGATAGAGTGTCAGCCAACAAAGTGTCAGTCAAAGGAGTGTCGGTTACGGCAGAATCTTGGGAATCTGAAAGTGTTGATTTGTTGGAAAAGCGCCGATCTTGTTTGGCCATGAGAGTCGAGCCCAAGACTGTGCCTAATCCGGCGAAAGAATACACTATTCCACTTAGCATACTGGATGTTTTTCCCTGGTCTTGGCTTATTTTATCTACATACAGGACTAAAGTTGGTTGGGTGATTTGTATTGCAGCTTGCATCAAGAAGATGCAGATTAGAACCGTGAGCAGTTTCCTGTTTGCGAGGCAGGCTCTTATATCTGATAAAACATGGATTTCCTTTTCGCCTGGTACTACTTCTTCCTTGAGAGTCACGTATGCAACTACGCTTATGGCGATGAGCACAAGGGCAGAAAGTTTGAACGTAAATGGAATTCCCAGCGTGCTCACCATGGCTCCGCCGAGCAATGGTCCGGAGATGGTTCCTGCGGCGTTTGCTGCTTGAAGCATCCCAAGAGCATAACCCAATTGGTCTTCAGGAGTATTGGCGGAGATTAGCGAAGTTGCAGCTGGGGTATATCCGGACATAAACCCTGTAAGACCGCGAAGAAGCACGAACTGAAGAGGAGTCTTGGCAACAGGATATAGCGCATATGTGATGGCTATACCTATACCTGATCTCAGTATTTGGAAGCGGTTGCCGTATTTATCCGCAATTGATCCCCAGACTGGCGCCATGAATGCGGATGTTAGAGATGAAGCCGCGTATGCCAATCCGGACCAGGTTGCTAGATTCTCAGAAACCTCCATAGATGTGAGTACGTAGGGAAGAAAGGGGATTACGAGGTTAAAGCATGCTGTGCCCACGAATGCCGTAAGTAAGCCAAAGTAGAGATTCTTTCTCCAATATAGCTGCATCATTATTCCCCATTTTTCCCATTATTCCGGCAGTTCAGTACAGAGAAACATTTGGGATAGTGATTTTCTTGGACAACTTATGCTGCTTAGATTATGTGCCCTGCTTAGATCACTTGTCCAGTATACAATGTGCACACAATGTTCCAATTAGGTGGTTCAATTATAGGTTAACAAATACCGAGATGCCGATTTACAAATATATCACCTTCGGCATGCGATTCCTAGAATCCTTCTGTAGCCACTTTACTTGACGTAACCTGCAAGACGGGCCTTGTGGGTTGGACGTACGCTTCACGTACGTGAGTTAAACCTGCAGGTAGAAGGGGTTTTGAGGGATGAGATGGCGCATGCTTACCTTCTTTGATGTACTGTGTATGATGAAGCAGAAACCCCCGTCCCTTTTGCTTCGTTGCTTCGTTGCCTCGTGCTTCGGGTGAAGCAGAAACCCCCGTCCCCTTTTGCTTTGCTGCTTTGTTGCTTGGTCGCTGCGTGCTTCGGGTGGAGCAGAAACCCCCGTCCCCTTTGCTTTGTTGCTTTGTTGCTTGGTTGCTTCGTGCTTCACATTTTCTTTCGGAGAAACGAAGGACTTGACTATCTATTCCAAGAACTCTAATCAGATGAGCGCAATGCGTAAAACAAGCCCAGGCGAAACCAAAAGCAAGGAGGAGTTCAAATGACGTTTGACGTCATAATAAGACACGGAGAACTCGTAGATGGCACAGGCGCTCCCGCCAAGAGAAGCGATGTGGGTATAAGCGGTGACAGGATAACCGCAGTAGGAGACCTGTCCGAAGCCAGTGCTAGGCTGGAAGTAGATGCTTCAGGAAAGGTAGTTTGTCCCGGGTTCATTGACATGCATTCCCACGCAGATCAAACAGTCCTTCTATATCCTGATGGCGAAAGCGCCATAGGGCAGGGCATTACTACAGTAGTCTGCGGTCAGTGTGGATTTTCGCCTGCCCCTCTCAACGAGCACTACTTATCATGTTTTTGGGAGTGGAACTGGTGGGACAAGGTTGCGCCACGGAAATACTATCAGGAACCGGTTGCAGATCTAGAGGCGGTCAGAAAGCACGCGCTAGACACCGATGGGCTAGACATAAACTGGTCATCATTTGGGGAGTGGTTGGATAGGGTAAGGCAGGTTAAGCCCAGCATAAACATGGTACCTTTGGTTGGTCACGGCAGCGTGCGAGCTGCGGCCATGGGTGAAGATTATCGCCGTGCGGCGACTGACGATGAGATAAGAGCCATGAAAAGATATGTGGAAGAATCAATGGACCAAGGAGCGTGCGGGATTTCCAATGGGCTGGACTATGCCCCCAATTCCTATGCGACTATTGAAGAATCCTACGAGGTTATAGGCGCGGCTATAGATAAAGGTGGCATTTTCTGTTCCCACTGGTGGAGGACAGGCCTAAGGCAAGGATTTGGCAATCCAGGGTTGATAAATGGAGTCAAACAGGCCTTAGACATAGCAATGAACACCGGGGCAAAGATCGAACTTGCTCATCTTAGCCCAGGTTATCTCCTTGCGCCTTCATCAACCCCCAAACTTTCTATCTGCGCTGCAGAAGAGACATTGGATGTTATCGATCGAGCGATAAGAGATGGGGTGGATGTTTCGTTTGATGTGATACCTAATCACACTACAGGCGGAGTGCTGCATGCGAAATACCTGGCTGCGCTTTTGGAGCCTTGGTTAAAAGAAGCAGGCGACCTAGAGCGATTCTCCAAAAACTTAAGGGCACCTGATCTCAGGCAAGAGATCAAACAGTACATTCTTTCCGGTAAATGGTACAGTCTGAACCCTGTGATTCAGCCGGGATGGGCCGAACGCATCCTAATAGGTAA
>DGFF01000029.1:13523-15490 GCA_002391545.1 Candidatus Fermentithermobacillaceae bacterium UBA3907
CCCCGGGCAATGGTAGGAGTGGACACATTCTTGTTTGATCACACTGCTGAAAGCCGTGTTCCCCCATACTATCTGCCTAACCCAAATACGTTTGGGGGGATGGCGAGATATATAAAGTTGTACGCACTAGGCCTTTTGGGTCTCGAAGAAGGCATAAAGCGCATAACCAGTCAGCCTGCGAAGTGGCTGGGCCTTAAGGATAGGGGAGTGATTTCCCAGGGGATGAAAGCTGATATTGTGGTTTTTGCACCTGAGGAGGTCACAGACAAAGGCACGGACGATGAGCCAAGGAGGTACCCCGAGGGCTTTAGATGGGTGTTTGTCAATGGAAAGAGCGCTATGGAGAATGGAATTCTTACCGCAGGTAGAAGTGGTCAGGTGCTTTATACAAGGCCAAGTGCTCTTTAGTATGCAGTTTTAGCAGCGCTATATCCGTGAGTCAACCGGACTTGCTCTGCGATGAGGGAACTACAGGGCGTTTTCTGCCGTCATAATTATGTGGGTAATTCACAAGGGGGAGACGATATGCAAGATCAATCAAGTCTGCACAAAGGGCATAACAAGACCTTGGTGATCGGGATAGCCGTATTTGCCCTGGTCATCGTAGCTGTTTTCGTCGCACATATGCTGCCTGTGACTGTGCTCCAGGTTGGGTCATACGAGTTCAATCTGCCAAAGGGCGTGACAGTGGATATGAATACTCCAGGCCTGGTTGTAGAAAAGAACACAGTTGCAAGCATACTGGTTTCTATGAGAGTTACTGGAAATGGAGAAATGAGATTCCTGATTGGTGATGATGTAGTCGGAGGGATTGAGATAATCGGCTACAAGGCAGATCTGCCTCTTTTTCTTCCAAATCATTCTACGACAAATGCTCAAAAGGATGTTCAGGGACTGCTGACCGAAGCTGTATTACTGAATCTGGAGATAACCCCTCCTGCTGCGTCTTCTGAGACTTGGTCGCGAAACGAGAACCATCTTTATCTCATTTTTGAAGAACAAGAACTAGTATATGACGTATACGGGGATTCGTCACGCCTGTCCGAATCAGATCTGGTGGAGATCGCTGAAAGTTTCAAGCCTGCGCCCGATTATGAAGTCAGGGATGTTGTAATCGCCTTCGGCGAAGCTCTAACAAAGGTTTATAAGAATGCACCTCATGAGGTATTTGAGGAACAGGCTAAGGAAAACTACGGTCCCTATGTTTCAGAAGAATTGCTGGCTAAGTGGCTGGATGAACCTTCAGAAGCTCCTGGCAGATACGTATCAAGCCCGTGGCCGGAAAGAATTGAGATAAAAGATGTGACCGAAGCGGGTTCCTATCGATATGAGGTCATGGCTGATATCGTGGAAGCGACAATAGGGGAAGGTTCTATGGAAGATGCTTGGCGGATTGAGATAGTCCTCACGGTTGACAAGATAGATGGTAGATGGCTGATTACAGATTTGAGGTATATCTAGTCTGGAGGCGAAAGGGACGGGGGTTTCTGCTTCGCCGTTTGCCTTTGAAGCAGAAACCCCCGTCCCTTTTGCTTCGCTTTTGCTTCGCTGCTTGGTTACGTTCTTAGGACGGCCTTTCCAGGGAATACCTCGGTGCGTTTCCCATTATCTACTACTAGTTCACCGTTTACGAGCACATACTCTATCCCCTCAGGGTACAGGTTAGGTGAAACTAAGGTGGCTCTGTCGATTACAGTGTCTGGATCGAACACTACAACGTCAGCTATGGCGCTTGGCATGATTTGGCCTCTTCCCTTCAAACCGAAAGTATCTGCAGGTAGAGAAGTGATTTTCCTTATAGCTTCTTCGAGGCTAATTATTTGCATGTTACGTGCATAGCGTCCTAGGATTCGTGGGAAGGTGCCATGGGTTCTTGGATGGAACGCGCCTTGAATACCGTCTGTTCCAGCCATTACCCAAGGCTGTTTAAGGAATTGTATGAGCTCTACTTCTGAGACTGCGTGATA
>DGFF01000029.1:15863-16354 GCA_002391545.1 Candidatus Fermentithermobacillaceae bacterium UBA3907
TTCTGGAAGCGGAATCTCAGATGACAGTTGCTCGTCTTGCAACAGGGCTAAAGCTTGGGGCAAAAACAACCCTAATATGTCTTGGCGGCTAGATTTGATTATAGAAAAATACTGAGGACCTCCACGTTCCATGATTAGGGAATGGACGTATTCAACCATAGTTTTTCGCTTAGTCTTATCTTCGTATTCCTTTTCCAGGCGGGCGAGGTCAGTTTCTTCATAAAAACCTTGAGCTAGCCGGGAAATCCCGTAGTACCCGCCTCCTGTTACGGTGTATGGATATTGATCCGCAGTTATTTTCAGTCCCCGTCTTTGTTCCATTTGTATCCTTTCTATGATTCTCTCGCCTTTACCCCAGTTGTGCGGCATTATAACCTTGATATGTGATATTTGAAGGGGCGTTTGTGCAGTTCGAGCAATGGTTATGGCTTCTTCTACGGCTGCATCGATGTCATCGCTCTCGCTTCTCATATGAGTTGCGTAAATTCCTC
>DGFF01000029.1:16568-17452 GCA_002391545.1 Candidatus Fermentithermobacillaceae bacterium UBA3907
GGCGGTCTGTTTTCGTTTCCCATAACTTCTTGTCGAATTGATCCGTGTCCTGCAAAGAGGGCATAGTTGGTTCCTAGTCCACGTTCTTCTGCTTTCTCCAGATGCTCCTTAGGCGATAGGGGGGAAGTTCCACACAAACCCCCAATTTGAGTCGTGACTCCCTGGCGCTCTTGGTGATCGTCCCAAGGAATATCCAAAACGTTCCAATCAGTATGACAATGGACATCAATGAAACCAGGACACACGATTTTGTCAGTCGCATCAATTACGCGAGGTGCAGATTCATGGGGGATATCAGTTTCTGGGGCCTTTATCTTACCGTCCTTTATTCCAAGGTCAGCTTTGTACCTCTGGCGGCCTGTGCCGTCAATGATGGTGCCGTTTTTGATGATCACATCGAAGATATATGTATGCTCCATTATTTGCTCCTTCCTTTCCCTTCCTTTGAATTCACGTTGGCACGTAACGTTCTCACTTACTTCGTCATTGGGTTGGTTGACTCCTCCATGAATCATCGGTTGCAGTGGATCAGTGATCGCGCAGCTTTTTGCGTTCGTTCTTTTCGTGGCTGAGACGCGCCCCTCGCATGCAAAAAGCGGCGCCAGATGGGATGGATTTAATGAAGATGAGGTATCAGTTGTGATACGGAAGGTTCTACGCTAAGGTACGTGGGTCGAAGATGAGAATTGAGACAGGGCAGCGGTGTGGCCGACTCGGCAAGGGCAGAGGAACGGTTGCAGGATCGTCGTTTTTGCGCTATCTGATAATATACTCCCGAAAGACATAGTAAGCATAACACCACTTACTGCCCGTAAGTGTATTGCTGCATGTTACTTTGAAAAGGGAGGCTGTGTCACCAAGCCTTGCCTTGATCTACCTCCTTA
>DGFF01000029.1:17661-19858 GCA_002391545.1 Candidatus Fermentithermobacillaceae bacterium UBA3907
TCCCCTTTGCTTCGCCTTTGCTTCCCCTCTGCTTCGTAGATTCGTAGATTTGTTTTAATCTTGCCAACCCATTTTGGTGAAGAACCATGGTCCCAAGTAGGTTACCCATAGCCCTACTATGGCGTATCTGAGAACGTGGAATAATCCTATGTCAGGGAAAATAGCCTTCAAGCCGTATCTAAATATGAAAAATCCTGCGACTCCTGTAACCACTTTGAAGACGTTTTTTGTGAAGGTGGCTTTCGTACTCCAATCGAGATAAATTTCGTCCAAAATATGGCCTAACGAGACTCCTATCAACAATCCGGCCAGCATTTCAGTTTCATGAGGGCTGAGGAGGTAGGCAATCAAGGGTATCAAGATGGCGCCAGAGATCCTCAACCCTACCGGAAGCGTGTCTTTTTTGTAATACTTGAAGATAAGAGTCCAAACTATTAGGATCAGGATGCCTATGAGTATTCCGCCTATAACATCTCGGGGCCAATGAACGTTTAGATATACACGAGACAAGGAAACCAATATGATCATGACAGCAGAAACTACGTACAGCCACTTTTCCCTGACCTCCATGCATAACCACCCCCAAAAAGTGGTGGTGCCTTGTGCATGACTGCTAGGGAAAGCATAACCTCCTCCAGTTTCAGGATGAATTACACGTACCGAATCGGTTGCAGACGGCCTTGGCACTTTGAACAGAACTTTGAGATAACGGTTTAAAAACTCAGATGAGAGAAAAACTACCCCGACTCTATATGCTTTTTCTTTGTTCCAGACCCAGTATAGTACTGGGAGCGCCAGGGTATAGAAAAGTTCAGAGCCGACGTTTGTTATTAAATAGACCAGGGTATCCATAAAAGGCGAGCTAAACTGCTGTAAAAATTCTGCCCATGCAGTAGTCAAGAGCATCCCCTCCTTTTCTCGTTGTGTATTTTCTTTGCGCTCTACCATTATCCCTTTATTCCTTTAGTTTGCTTTTGGTTGGAAGGATATTTCAATACCCAAATAGAAGATTTTCCTATATTGAGATGCCGCATTTGATGCTGCATTTGTGACCAAACTCATGGCTGAAAAGGTCCTACATGTGGGGCCTAACGTAGACGGCGTGCCCTGGTCATATTTTTCATCATGTGTTACTGTAAAAACTTTTCTGTATCACCTACGAAGAAACATTAAACGGGGGGCTTTTGGTGCGTCAAGATAAGAAAAAGATTTGTACTTCGGATGTGGAAATACCATGCTATACAAAGAACTGCGAAAAGGTTGAGGAAAATGGCCAGGCCCTAGAGGGAAATAGTGACGTATTCAAAAATGTTGTGCTTGCCACTTTTGCTCTCGAATTTGGGTTAGCGCTTCAGAGAGGCATATTTAACAACTTTGTGGTAGAAGTCGTAGGGATTAACCCTTCGGAACTTGGATTCGTTCAAGGGGTAAGAGAAATTCCAGGGCTCCTAACGGCGCCCCTTGCCATGTTATCCCGGTTCTTCAGCGAAAATGTCTATGCTGGACTATGCATAATTACAGCCGCTTGTGGTTTGTTATTACACACGCTGGTCGGCAGCTTCCCAATGCTTCTTTTTGCCACGCTTGTGCTTTCTTTCGGATTCCACCTTTTCTATCCAGTGCAATCATCAATGGTAGTCAAGTCGTGTCATCCTACTGAAAGAGCTAGTCGAATGGGGCAGGTCAATAGTGCCGCTGCGGCGTCATCATTGATTGCACTTGCCTTTGTATTGTTATTCTCACGCTTTACTGGAAATACAGACTATGACCTTATGCATTTTATTGCAGGCGTTGCAGCTCTAATTGGTGGCGTGGTAGTGCTTAGACGCAAAACAGGGGCAACTGGGAAACCAACTACGGTCATAGATTTTAATGTGAAATACATGAGCTACTATGTGCTTACATTTCTGGGTGGTGCCAGAAGACACGTGAATGCTACTTTTGCAGGATATTTGTTGGTTGAAACGTACATGACCCCGGTAAGTACCATGGTGCTTCTCTCGGCGATTTCTAGTCTGATTGCAATCTTTACTCGACCTTTTATAGGTAAGGTGATAGACAAATGGGGTGAGCAGAAATCGTTGGTGTTTAACTACTCTGTGGTCATAGCGCTTTTTTGCTGCTATGCATTTGTAAATAATCCCTTGTTGCTGTACCTCATTTACGTAGTTGATACTGGACTTGTCGGTTTTGACAT
>DGFF01000029.1:20173-20429 GCA_002391545.1 Candidatus Fermentithermobacillaceae bacterium UBA3907
GTGCCAATGTTAGGTGGACTGATATGGGATGGATTGGGATCTCAATCAGTATTTATATGTGGTGCTGTAATTGCTTTGGTCTCCATGCTCTATAGTCGTCACCTAGGCGAGAAAGAGCGTATAGCCTTAGGACAGGCTGATTGATCTAAAACTGATCATTCTGAGTACGGCCATTCTAAAATTACCTGGCTCTACGTAGAAAATAGGGGTAATTGATCCAGGTTAACTGTTACTACAATCAATGAAACATTGAACA
>DGFF01000050.1:0-344 GCA_002391545.1 Candidatus Fermentithermobacillaceae bacterium UBA3907
GATGGACGGGTGCTAGCGGTGGTAGAGAGGGCGTTTGTAGATCCTTCCCAAGTTCCTTTGGTGCAAGTTTTGGGTAGCGGGGATATAAAGACTATAAAGGCGTATTACAAGGATTGGTTAATTCCTCTCGATACGCCTGTAACTATAGGGAATGCAACGTATCAGCTCCACCGGGGAAAGATAACTGCCCCCATCCCTGACGTAGGGTTTGGCGAGTTTCAAATGAATCAAAACGGAGGTACGTTTAGGTTTGAATTTTAGCGGTTTTACGGGATGAAAGAAACATCCCTAAGGAGTGGTGTCGTGTGAAGCGAAGAAATCTAGATAGACTTTTCCTCAGCCAT
>DGFF01000050.1:583-1224 GCA_002391545.1 Candidatus Fermentithermobacillaceae bacterium UBA3907
TTTCAGGACTTAAAAGATATCATAATGTTCCTTTACGTAAAAGATGTGGATCCAGCTACCCTTTACCAAGGGGCAGTGCGTGGACTTTTTGAGTCTTTAGATGACCCGTATTCTCAATACTTCGATAAAGATCAATTTGCAAGTTTATCCCAGGCCTTTGAAGGAGAATTTAGCGGGATAGGCGTGACCATAGAGGTTCTAAATGGAAATATCACTGTGGTAGGCATATTTAAGGACTCTCCTGCTGAAAGGGCTGGTATAAAGATAGGTGACATCATAATCCAAGTAGATGGACATGATCTCAGAGGCAAGATGCCTGTAGATGCTTCTAGATTCTTGAGGGGACCAGAGGGTACAGAGGTAACTGTAACCGTGTATCGGCCTTCTTGGCGCCAGAACTTGGTATTTACTATGGAAAGGGCGCTGATCACGGTTCACCCTGTGGTTACAAAAGATTTAGGAGATGGCCTGTATTACATAGATGTAAATGAATTTAGCTCAACTACTGGTAGAGACGTTACTTCTGTAATGGATGAGGTTAGATCTAAAGGCGCAGAGGGCATCGTTTTGGACCTAAGGGGCAACTCTGGAGGGCTTTTGGACGCTGCCATTTACGTAGCAGGTGAGTTTGTGCCCAAAGG
>DGFF01000050.1:1375-2526 GCA_002391545.1 Candidatus Fermentithermobacillaceae bacterium UBA3907
ACAGTGCCCATACCTACAGTGGTCCTTGTTGATAATGGTACAGCCAGCGCTTCAGAGATCGTAGCGGGGGCAATTCGAGATAGGGGGAAAGGCGTATTGGTAGGGGAACAGACCTTCGGAAAAGGGTGTGTGCAAGCCCTGATCCCCCTCGAAAAGGATATGGGAGGCTTTAGGCTCACAATTGCAGAATATTACACTCCGGCAGGCACGCCTATATCTGGTATTGGCCTCAAACCTGACATAGAAGCGAAGCAAGAGACGGTTCAGATACCCAAGCTGGTTTCATACAAGCGTCCATTGAAAAAGGGTGTAGTAGGCTTAGATGTTCTAGCTCTTCAAGAGTGCCTAAAATTCTTAGGATATGATCCTGGCGAAGCAGACGGGGTTTTTGGTTCTAAGACAGAGTCTGCATGCATGACGTTTTTGAAAGATATAGGTCATAAGTATCCCGGTTACATAGGCGAAAAAGAAACTTACGCGCTTAATAACGCAGTGGTAGATAAAGGGCTAAATGTTTCAGACACGGTTTTAGAAACGGGCATCACTACGTTAAAAAAGTGGGTTGATACAGGAACTTGGAAGTAGATACTTGGACAGTTTTTAATTTGATGAGCAAGTTCATGTGATTTTTCAAACATTTTAAATGCAATTAGTGGTAAAATGTAATTAGGTAATTAAAGCCTTGCCTTCAAGTAAAGGAACCCGGAGTGATGATCCGGGTTCCTTTGTAATTTCATAGGTGGTTTTCATTCGCTTAGGATTCTGTATAACTTTGTTATGGCATCTACTGCCTCATTATTTGTTTGGGCACCTTCCGGTAACTGAGCATCTACATCTGCTACAGTGCCCAAGGCCAAAAGCCAATTAGCTGCTTCATCTGCCAGGTCTGGGGATTGGGACCCTTGAGCCAGATGTTCTAAGGCACTTTGCGCATTTCCTTCCAAGAAGTAAACTTGACCTAACGCCAAGTGGATGGGTGGGGTAATCTCCAAGTTGTCTGGGCTCCACATGAATTCATGGAGACCTACTATCCTAGCCTTTCGTTCTTCAATGCGCTCAGGAATTTCCTTAATCCAACCAGCATACTTTTTCATCGCTTCCATATGAGTCTCTTTTTCCTCGCCCTCAAGGTCGTATACTACTATTTGACC
>DGFF01000062.1:0-723 GCA_002391545.1 Candidatus Fermentithermobacillaceae bacterium UBA3907
TAATGGTATAATCAAGTGTGTGTCATGAGCGACGCACACGCCGGATGTTCCAGTTCTAGATGTTCCAGTTCTAATAGAATGGGAAGGGAGGATAAGCGCCACTTCAGGCACGAGCTGTATGAGGGATGACGAGATTTTGGACGTTGAACCCCAACCTGATACAGATCCCCATTTAACGGATCCACGTTCCGAAGAGGGAAATTCTAGAGATCTGCCTGCTGATATGTCCCTGGGCCAGATCTTCTTAAGCTTTTTCAAAATAGGTGCATTCACTTTTGGCGGAGGCTGGGCTATGGTGCCTCTTATTCAGAAAGAACTGGTGGACAAACGTGGATGGCTCGATGACTCTGAGTTTGTGGATATATTAGCTATAGCTCAAAGCGGGCCTGGACCCGTTGCCATTAATACGTCTGTGTTATGCGGCAACAAAATGAGAGGACTGCTAGGTGCAATAGTTGCAGCTTTAGGATCGAGTCTCCCGTCTTTTTTGATTATCTTGGTGATAGCCAATTTCTTTCTTAAAGTGAAAGAATCGAGAGCGGTTCAAGCTATTTTCAAAGGTATGCGTCCTGCTATTTTCGGTTTGTTGATTTCTGCAGTGTGGCAAGTAGGGCGCAAGTCCATAAGCGATAAGAAGGACCTGGTTCTTGCCGCCTCGGGAGCAGCCCTGCTATTGTTTCTGGACGTAAACCCGATTTTTGTGGTCATTCTTGCTGCTGTAGC
>DGFF01000062.1:985-2782 GCA_002391545.1 Candidatus Fermentithermobacillaceae bacterium UBA3907
TGGGTTAAAGGACGACAGGTTGCAGGGTGATAAGTTGCAGGGCTATAGGGTGGGATCTGAGTAACCTGCGAGCGATTAGGGAGTGAGATGAACTACTTATGGGAGAAGTTTTGCTTCAGCTGTTTGTATCCTTTCTCAAAGTAGGTGCTTTTGCTTTTGGTGGGGGGTATGCTATGATTCCTCTCATTTCCGAGGAGGTAGTGACCTATAGAGGTTGGTTGGAAATGGAAGAGTTCATAGACGTAATTGCCATATCGCAAGGTACCCCAGGCCCCATCGCCATCAATTCCGCCACCTTTGTAGGTTTCAAGGTTGCAGGGGTTATCGGTTCTATCACTGCGACGCTAGGGGTGGTCCTTCCTTCCTTTGTAATAATGATGGTTCTAGGGAGACTTTTTCTTAGGTATAAGGAAGTGCCTGTTGTTAAGCATATGCTTTCTGGTATTAGACCTGTTGTAGTGGCTCTTATTTTAGCAGCAGCCTTTTCAGTATTGCCCAACTCAATTACAGGAATTATTCCTGCCATCGTGGCCGCCGTAGTTATCATAGCCATAGTGGTGTTTGATGTAGATCCTATTTTGCTGTTGGTTTTGTCGGGAGTCATGGGCTTCTTCGCGTATAGGTAGAAGGTTTAGGGCGAGGACCCTTGCTTCTGGTTAGGCTGCAACACGATGGGCTATAATACTGAAGGAACGATTTTGAAACGATTTTGGTCGTTCAGTTCGATTATACAGGAGGTAGTCTAGATGGTTAGGGTGGGTATCAACGGATTTGGGAGTATAGGCAGGAGATTTCTGAGAGCTTCAAGGCGTGCTAGGGATTTCGAAATAGTGGCGTTGAACGATTTGGCGAATCCCGAGAATTTAGCGTATCTTCTTAAATATGATTCCAACTATGGGACGTACGATGAAGAGGTTAGAGTCGATGGACCATGGCTATACGTAGGAGATAGACGCATTCGGGTGTTTTCACAACGAGAACCAGGCAATATTCCTTGGAAGGACGCAGGTGTGGATATTGTGCTTGAGTCTACGGGCCGATTTACCGCTAAAGAGCACGCAGTTGCACACATAGAATCTGGTGGAGCAAAAAAGGTAGTTATTTCGGCTCCTGCAAAGGGTGAAGATATTACTGTCGTGATGGGGGTAAACCATCATGAGTATGACCCTGAGAATCATCATGTTATTTCTAATGCATCGTGTACTACCAACGGTCTTGCGCCTGTAGCCAAGGTATTGGACGAGGTTTTTGGAATTGAAAAAGGGCTAATGACTACAATCCACGCTTACACCAATGACCAAGTTACGTTGGACTTTCCTCATAAAGATTTTCGAAGAGGCAGAGCGGCTGCTCTAAACATCATTCCGACCACTACTGGAGCCGCCAAAGCCGTCTCCTTGGTTTTACCCCAATTGGAAGGGAAGATAAATGGAATGGCTTTTAGAGTACCTACTCCGACAGTCTCAGTGATTGATCTAACTTGCCAATTGTCGAGGTCGTGCAATGCCCAATCGGTTAACGAGGCTTTTGAAAACGCTGCTAAGAATGAACTCAAGGGGATATTGGGTGTTTCGTATGAACCGCTGGTGTCTGTGGATTACAAAGGGGTGAAAGAGTCCTCGGTAGTAGATGCGTTATCTACGCAGGTGATAGGGGATAATATGGTCAAAGTTATCGCCTGGTATGACAATGAGTGGGGATACTGTGAGCGATTGGTAGATTTGATTACGTACATTATTACACAGTGAAATCAAAAGGAAGCAAAAGGGACGAGGAAGCAAAAGAAGCAAAAGAAGC
>DGFF01000062.1:2987-16969 GCA_002391545.1 Candidatus Fermentithermobacillaceae bacterium UBA3907
AAAAGAAGCAAAAGAAGCAAAAGGGACGGGGGTTTTTGCTTCATAAGAGCACGCTGGAGTAATTTGCAGCATGCAGGGGCTCATCAGATGGAAGCATGAGAACCGTCCCCATGGGGGGAGAGGCTGTGGATGTGTCTGGTAAGGCGTGTTTGTGTCGGGTGGATTTTAATGTACCTATTAAGGACGGCGTGATTGTCGATGATACGCGGATTCGGGCGTCTTTGCCTACGATCCGGTGCCTTATGGAGGGTGGAGCTAAGGTAGTTCTGATATCCCATTTGGGGAGGCCCAAAGGCAAGGTAGTTGAAAGTCTGAGGATGGATCCTGTGGCTGGGCGGCTATCTGAACTTTTGGGGGTGCATGTCAAGAAACTGGATGACTGTATAGGCGAGGAAGTAGAAGAAGCTGTACGCTCCATGAAACCCAAAGATGTGTTGCTTCTAGAGAATGTGCGCTTTTATCCTGAAGAGGAACTAAATGACCGGGAATTTGCCAAAAAGCTGGCGGCGCCTTTCGATATTTTTGTCAATGATGCTTTTGGAACTGCTCATAGAGCTCACGCCTCAACAGTAGGAGTTGCCCAGTTTTTGCCTGCGTATCCTGGGTGTTTAATGAAACGCGAATTAGAGGCTCTGGAAAAACTTCTGAGGTCACCTGAGCATCCTTATGTTGCGGTTATCGGGGGCGCTAAAGTTTCCGACAAACTTGGGGTTTTAGAAAACCTTCTCGATAAAGTAGATTCCCTCCTGATAGGCGGCGGTATGGCCAATACGTTTTTAATGGCTCAGGGCTACGATCTTGGTAAATCTTTATGCGAAAACGACAAAAAGGAAGACGCCCTTAGAGTTATGAAAAAGGCTCAGGAATTGGACAAACAGTTGCTTCTTCCTGTGGATGTAGTTGTGGCTGAAAGACCAGAACCAGGTGTCCCGGTTAAGGTGGTCCGGCCAGATGAAATCCCTGAACATATGATGGTTCTGGATATTGGACCTGAGACCCGTCGAGAGTTTTCTAGGGTGATCTTGCAGGCTAGAACAGTATTTTGGAACGGGCCAATGGGAGTCTTCGAAGTCGAGCAGTTTAGTGGAGGAACTCTTGAAATAGCGGCTGCCATCGCTCAGGTAGAAGGATTCACAGTGGTAGGGGGTGGAGATTCTTTAGCAGCGGTGGAAATGGCGGGATGTGCAGATAAGATAAGTCACTTATCTACTGGAGGAGGAGCTTCCTTAGAGTTTTTGGAAGGGAAGGAACTTCCTGGAGTGAAATGTTTACGTGGAACTAGGTGATGTCCGCCTGTGCTGCGAAATGTTTAGTTTTTAGGGTAATCTTTGAGGCGGCAAAACAGGCAGAGTAAAATAGGCAGATTAAAATAGGGAGAGTAGACATGCGAAAACCTCTTATTGCTGCGAATTGGAAAATGAACAAGACTATAGGCGAAGCCCTGTCTTTTGCAGGCGTTTTTGCAGAGCGGCTTTACCGACGCTTTCCTGATAAGAATATTCCCGTCGATGTGGCGCTGTTCCCTTCCTTTCTGAGTATTCCGGCTCTTTGCGCGTTGTTTGCTAACGAACCTATACATATTGGAGCGCAAAATATGCATTGGGAAAAAAGCGGCGCTTTTACAGGTGAAGTTGCCCCCTATATGTTGAAAGACGCAGGATGCGCCTTTGTGATTTTGGGGCATTCAGAGCGACGACACATTTTTGGAGAAACTGACGAAGATGTTATTAAGAAAGTAAGAGCTGCTTTGGACCACGGTCTAAACCCAGTCATCTGTGTTGGAGAGACTTTGGAAGAAAGGGAAGCGGACGAGACTGACCGGGTAGTTTCCCGCATGGTAAAGGCGGCTTTTTCCGTAGTTGATCCCGAGGAGTTAAGGTCGGTTACGGTCGCTTACGAACCTGTTTGGGCTATTGGTACAGGTAGAGAAGCGCGCCCTGATGATGCAGAAGACGTGATATTGGGCATAAGGAAAACTGTAGACGCCATTTATGGGCAGGATACATCTGAAAATCTCAGGGTTTTGTACGGGGGAAGCGTCAAATCAAAGAACGTGAGATCCTTTATGTCGAGGGAAAGCGTGGATGGGGTATTGGTTGGAGGCGCAAGCTTGGATCCTGAGGAGTTCTTCAAAATCGTTGACGAAGGCTATAAAGCAAGAAGAAAGTTTTTGTAGGCATATGACTGACGTATGACTTTTTCTCAAGATTATCTGTGTATCTCATAAACAATCTTTGTGGGGGAATTGACGTGCCAAGACCTAGGCCAGTAGCCCTGGTCATACTCGATGGGTGGGGCATTTCGGATACTGCGCCTAGCGCGGTGACTGAAGCTAACATTCCTTATTTCAGATCTCTTATATCTGATTACCCCAATTCTTCCTTAGAGGCGTCTGGGGAAGCGGTAGGTCTCATGCCTGGACAAATGGGGGATTCGAATGTAGGGCATTTGAATCTAGGTGCGGGCAGAATCGTATACCAGGATTTAGTTAGAATATTCAATGACATAAAGACAGGGGATTTCTTCAGAAATCCTGCTTTGGTAGCTGCTATGGATAACGTTATAAATAGAGGTTCTAATCTGCACGTGATGGGTCTTTTGTCAGACGGGGGAGTCCATAGCCACGAGAATCACCTATACGCCATTTTGGAGATGGCCAAATCCAAAGGTTTGGATAACGTGTTCATCCACGCTTTTCTCGATGGGAGAGATGTTCCTCCGCAGTCTGCTGCCTTGTACTTTGAGAGACTAGAGAGGAAAATCGAAGAAATAGGCATAGGCACCATAGCTTCTATAACTGGTAGGTATTGGGCCATGGATAGGGACAAAAGGTGGGACAGAACGCAGGCAGCCTACGATCTGCTGACCCTTGGAATAGGCCGCAAAGCTGGTGATTGGCGCGAGGCTTTAGAAATGGCGTATGAAAAAGGGGAAACAGACGAGTTTGTGTACCCTACTCTCATATATAAAGAAGATGATCAAGGCGGTGGGAGGTTTCAACCTGTTGACGACGGGGATTCACTCATATTCTTCAACTTCAGGTCAGACCGGGCTCGTCAAATATCTCACGCTTTCTGTGATAAGGAGTTTTCGGGTTTTGAACGCAAAAAGCACCCTGATGTACTGTTTGTAGGTATGCTTTGTTACGAGGAAGATCTGGAAGGATTATTTGCTTATCCGCCTTTGATTCTGAAAAATACGTTGGGGGAAGTGGTTTCCAAGGCAGGTCTAAGGCAGCTTCGGATAGCAGAAACGGAAAAGTACGCCCATGTTACCTTTTTCTTCAACGGAATGAGGGAGGAGCCTTTCCCTGGGGAAGATCGGTGCTTGGTTCCTTCACCCAAGGTGGCTACGTACGATCAAAAACCTGAGATGAGCGCATTTGAAGTAACTGAGGAAGTCATTAAACGTATCAATAGCGGTGTGTATGATGTGATTATACTTAATTACGCAAATCCCGATATGGTTGGTCATACGGGATGCTTTGACGCGGGTAAAAGAGCCCTTGAGACTGTAGATGAGTGTCTCAGCAACCTAATTCCGACCATTGTAGATGCAGGCGGAGCCGTTCTTGTGGTTTCGGACCATGGAAACATTGAAGAACTACTAAAGCCCCAGGAGCGATCAGGAGATTCTCGAGGGGATTGTTCTTTGGCTCAAAATCATACATATCACACTTCTAACAAAGTGCCCTGTATTCTTGTGGCTCAGAAAGATCCAACCACCGGGCGTGTAATTGTAGATGGGAGGGAAGTGGAGCGCATTTCTGATGGAATATTGGCAAATGTGGCTCCCACCCTTTTAGATATACTGAATCTTGAGAAACCTCCGGAAATGGACAGGGATGGTTTGATAGTATATGGGTAGGCTTGCGAGGGCACTTTTCGGGCACTCTTTTAAATTTGCAGGTGTGGGTAGTGATCACAGGGAGGGGTACCAATGGGTGTGATAATAGATGTAAAGGGCAGGCAGATTCTAGATTCCCGGGGAAATCCTACGATAGAAGCAGATGTGCTCTTGAACGATGGATCTATGGGGAGAGGCATGGTACCGTCAGGAGCCTCAACGGGCAGTCATGAGGCTTTGGAACTTCGTGATGGTGGGAAACCTTTTGGGGGTAAGGGTGTCAAGAAAGCGGTGGCCAATATCAACGAAATTATAGGACCTCAGATCATTGGTCTCTGTGCCATAGAGCAAGAACGGGTAGATAACGTGATGATTGAGCTAGATGGCACCCCTAATAAGTCCAAGTTAGGTGCCAACGCCACATTGGCGGTTTCTTTGGCAGTTGCTAACGCTGCCGCTCAGTCAAAAGGCCTTCCCCTTTATAGATATCTAGGAGGTCTTGAGGCCAGAATCTTGCCCGTTCCTTTTATGAACATACTCAATGGGGGCAAGCATGCAGATAACAACGTTGATATTCAGGAGTTTATGATAGTGCCTTCTGGTGCGGAAACCTTTTCAGATGCTATTAAGATGGGGGTAGAAATCTACCACACTCTGAAAGGTATCCTTAGAACAAAAGGCTATTCAATTTCGGTTGGCGATGAAGGCGGGTTTGCACCTGATCTTTCATCTAACGAGGAAGCTTTGGAACTTTTGGTAGACTCTATTCGAAAAGCAGGTTATAAACCTGGGGTTCACTGTCATCTGGCCATAGATGCTGCGGCTTCTGAGTTTTACGAGGACGGAAAGTACGTTTTGAAAGGTGAAAATTGGAGCGGCACAGCGGCTGAACTTGTGGAAAAATATTCTACATGGGTGAAGTCATATCCTATAGTTTCCATAGAAGACGGACTTTTTGAAGATGACTGGGAAGGTTGGGTCGTCATGACCAAGGTTCTGGGAGATAAGATTCAAATTATAGGTGACGATCTTTTCGTTACCCAAAGGGATAGAATCGAGAAAGGGGCAGCAGTGGGCGCAGGGAATTCGGTTTTAATAAAACTCAATCAGGTAGGGACTCTAACCGAAACCCTAGAATCCATACAGTGCGCCCAAAATGCAGGCTATCGGTGGCTTATCTCTCATCGGTCTGGAGAGACCGAGGATGCTTTCATTTCAGATTTGGCGGTAGGTACTTGTAGCGGCCAAATCAAAACAGGCGCTCCGTGTCGCAGTGAGAGGGTAGCGAAGTACAATAGGCTCCTTAGGATTGAAGAGGAACTAGGTTGTTTTGCGGTATATGGAAGGGGCTTGTGAAAGTAGACTTAGCCAGGGTACGGTGTTACAATTTGATAGCTGGTTTTCGTTTTGAAGTGAGGTGAATTGGGTGGAGATTGTCGTAAGGATTATTCACGCTGTTGCGGCAGCGGGTCTTATTGTGCTTGTCATATTGCAGCCAGGCAAGTCTGCTGGGCTCAGCTTATTTGGGTCAGATGATTCGGCCCCCAGGAGAAAGAAAAAAGGCCGCGAGGATCTTTATGCCAAGATGACCGTGTACTTTGCAGTCGCATTTTTAGTATGTTGTGTTGCACTTGCGTTTTTGAGGCAAGGCTAGTGTACAACCGCTAACAGCATTGGAAAGGAGACGTATGGCATGATTAGCTCGGGGTGGGCAATAGCAGCATTAGTCGCAGGAGCTATTGCTCTTTTGTTTGCGATGTTCCTTCGTTCGAAAGTAGCGTCATATGACCCTGGAACAGAGGAAATGATGGAGATAGCCGGTGCAATACATGAAGGAGCTATGACGTTTCTCAAGAGACAATATAAGTCATTAGCTGTATTCGTAGTCGTGGTTGCAATAATCATATTTATAGCAGGGTATTTTAGCCCTCCTGACGCTATGCGTCCAGAGACTGCCATAGCGTTCATAATTGGCTCCATTACTTCGGCTTTGGCCGGCTACATAGGTATGCAGACAGCTACAACGGCTAACGTAAGAACTACTCAGGCTGCCAAAAAAGATACAGTCAGCGCTCTTGATGTAGCTTTTTCAGGTGGCGCCGTTATGGGAATGACCGTCGTTGGCCTGGGTCTTTTGGGGATTAGTATCGTGTATTTTCTATTTGGAAATCCTAACGATCCCGCTTCATTTGGAGTTATAAACGGTTTTGCTTTCGGAGCCAGCTCTATCGCGCTTTTTGCCAGAGTTGGTGGAGGAATATACACAAAGGCTGCTGACGTTGGGGCAGACCTTGTAGGGAAAATAGAAGCCGGTATACCTGAAGATGACCCGAGAAACCCTGCAGTTATTGCCGATAACGTAGGTGATAACGTAGGTGACGTGGCAGGTATGGGCGCGGATCTTTTTGAGTCTTACGTAGGCTCTCTTATAGCGGCTATGGCCATGGGTGTGCTTATGAAAGATCCAAATGACGCGCTGTTTGCTATAATACTGCCTTTGCTCATTGCAGCTGCAGGCGTTGTGGCGTCCATATTGGGAACGTTTTTTGTGAAAATGAAGATGTCGGATCCGGCTGCTGCGTTGAGGATAGGTTCCTTTTCCTCCAGCGCAATAGTGCTTTTACTTGCTCTTGGCCTTATATATTATTTCACAGGAGCGATTACTCTTTTCTTGCCCATTTTAGCAGGCGTTATAGCAGGCGTGTTAATTGGGCTTGTGGCAGAGTATTACACATCGCCAGATTACCCTCCTGTTAGGAGCATTGCTGAGGCTTCTCAAACAGGGGCGGCTACAAACATTATTCAAGGGCTTTCTGTTGGGATGAAATCTGTATCCCTTCCTATTATCTTAGTGGCAGTGGCTAGTTTGGTAGCTTTTAAGTTTGGAGCCGACAGCGGGTTTGGTGGTCTTTACGGTATCGCCTTGGCGGCTGTAGGCATGCTTTCTACTACTGGTATGACAGTATCAGTAGACGCCTATGGACCCATTGCTGATAATGCAGGCGGTATTGCTGAAATGACCCATCAAGATAAGAGCGTTCGCGAGATCACTGACACACTTGACTCCCTTGGCAATACCACTGCGGCGTTAGGTAAAGGCTTCGCTATAGGTTCCGCGGCGCTTACTGCACTTGCCTTATTCGCAGCGTATTCCCAAGCTGCAGGGCTAACGCTTATAGATATTTTGAGCGCTGATGTGATTGCCGGGTTATTGATCGGAGGAATGTTGCCGTTTCTGTTTTCGTCTATGGCCATGGAGGCTGTAGGGAAAGCTGCTTTTGAGATGGTAGAAGAAGTAAGGCGGCAATTTAGGGAAATCCAAGGGCTCATGGAAGGTACGGCTAAGCCAGATTACGCTAGGTGTGTAGATATTTCGACTGCAAGCGCTTTGAAACAGATGATTCTGCCTGGAATCTTGGCGGTAGGTATGCCAATTTTGATCGGTTTTGTCCTAGGTAAAGAGGCGTTAGCCGGACTTTTGGTAGGTAGTCTAGTGACCGGCGTGTTGATGGCCATCTTCTTGGCTAATTCGGGCGGGGCTTGGGACAACGCCAAGAAATATATAGAAGCAGGCAACCTTGGCGGAAAAGGCACTCCGACTCACGCTGCAGCGGTGGTAGGAGATACTGTAGGAGACCCTTGCAAAGATACTGCAGGTCCTTCTCTTAATATATTGATAAAGCTTATGAGCATAGTGGCTTTGGTGTTTGCATCGTTGTTCTAATGCCTATGGTTTATACGGTTGTGTGGTTGGGTGCATGGGATTGAGGGGATGTATAGAGTTATAATAGATATCCCGAAATATCTTCTGCACCCGCCTAGTCTTAGATGCTCTTTGCACATCCAGATGTTTATCCAGTTGGGGAAAGGGAAGGTGATCACATATGATGAGTAGAGAAGAGATTTTGGAAGAAGTTAGGAAGAGAATTCTTACAGAGAATCTGTATAAACATATTCTTGCAGTAGAAGCAGTAATGAGGGCCCTAGCCCGACATTTCGGAGAAGATGAGGAAAGATGGGGAGCTGCAGGGTTGCTCCACGATATCGACTATGAAGAGACGAAGGAAGACCCTGATATGCACAGCATAAAGTCAGCCCAGATTGCACAAGAGCTCGGGTTCGACGATGAGATTGTAGATGCGGTAAAGGCTCACAACGAAATCCATGGTTTTCCTAGAGAGACGATGATGGCAAAAGCTCTTTACGCTGCTGATCCCTTGACAGGGCTTATTGTTGCATCAGCGTTGATTTCTCCTGAGAAGAAGCTAGCGGCTATAGATACAGGGTTTGTTATGAATAGAATGGGAGAAAAATCTTTTGCTAGGGGAGCGAACCGGGAAGTTATTAGATCTTGCTCTGAATTAGGACTTACGGTTGAAGAATTTGTGACCATCTGCTTACAGGCTATGCAGGAGATTTCAGATGAGCTAGGCCTTTAGATGTATTTGAGTGGAGGTAGCGCTAGATTTTTGAAGTTGGAGGCAAGAGGCGCAGACAGTATGAAACAAGATGATGATATAAAAGTAGTTGTGCGAAATAGAAGGGCAAGGCATGACTACCATATTGAAGAGACTATAGAAGCCGGCATCGCCCTTATTGGGACTGAGGTGAAATCGCTTCGTATGGGTCGAGCCAGTTTGCAGGACAGCTGGGCTGAAATATCTGGCAACGAGGTGATATTGCACGATGCTCACATAGATCAATATGAGCCGGCAGCCAGGTTCAATCATGATCCTCGACGTCCAAGAAAACTCCTTTTGCACAAGCATGAAATAAGGCGATTGGCATCTAAGGTTTCGCAGAAAGGGTACACCTTGATACCTTTGTCTATTTACTTTCGCAACGGTAAAGCCAAGGTGGAACTGGCGCTTGCAAAGGGGAAAAAGACTTACGATAAACGGGAAGCAATTAGAGAAAGAGATCTGGAGCGCGAGGCTGAAAGAGTTTTGCGGGAGAAGGAGAAACTCGATTAGCGTTTGGGAATCTTTTGAGGTTAAGTTTGGCCAATCAGTACAACCAGTTGAATACAAACTGTTCTGCAGTAATTAAGCAATTAAGTAATTACGAGAAACATATGTCTGGATGACCAGAAAATTCATTCCGCCGCTTTTAGGCAGTACCCCATTTGTGAGATCTAGGAAACAGTATATGAAATAATACATCAACCAAATCTGCAGAAATGATGAAGGAGAAGCGTGAATGATACTTGAGTTTATCAAGATGAACCCTTCGGGCAATATAACTGTTATCGTGTTAACTCCTGTGTCGTCTGATCTGTATGGTGAAGTAGCGCGCCAGGTGATGGATACTGACATGTTAGGGGCGGAACAGGTAGGGTTTGCTCAACGTCCTTTGGGGCCAGGGGCAGTCGCTAGGCTAGAAATGATGGGGGGAGAGTTTTGCGGGAATGGGTGCCGAAGTTTTGGTGCGTGGTTAATGTGTGCACCGTATTTGGGGAGACGTTTGGAGAGCGGTTTTCTTGAAGTGGTGATCGAAGCATCAGGGTATGATGGGCAAGTATTAGTGCGGGGACGCAAGGAGCGAGGCGAATTTTGGGTTTCTTCACCTATGCCTTTGCCTAGCAGAATCCAATTTATTCCTCTTGGGCGCAACGAGATCGGGTTGGTGGAGTTTCCAGGAATTACCCATGCCGTAGTCGTAAATGAAGAGCCTACATTTGAGGTTTTTTGGCAAGTGGCTGAAGTGTGCAATTGCCAGGATGTGCCTGCGTTTGGGGTGATGTTTCTGAGTGAGGAGAAATTACAAGTTGTGCCGGTAGTTAGAGTGCAAGAGACCCAGTCTTTGGTTTGGGAAGGGAGCTGCGCTTCGGGCAGTGTTGCGGTAGGGAGTATTTTGGCTACTAGGGGTAACGGCAAGGTTAAGAATTTGGAGCTGAAGCAGCCGAAAGGTACGCTATGGGTGGACATAGACTTGACGGAAGAAGATGGATTGGCGCAAGTGTCAGGACCTGTTTCCCTTGTGGCTCATGGGAAGGTATGGGTAGAGTGTTGATTTTTGTAGACAACATCCTTACAAACGTATGTTTGTTGTTATATTCATAGAATCGTGGTAAAATAATGACAGAGTTTGGGGGCGATATAGGTTCGACGTGGGTAGTTGGGGTCTGAGTAGCGAGCATGGGAGCCGTACCCATTAAAGCGGCAAACAAATAACTGCCGATACAAATTACGCACTGGCTGCGTAAATAAGCGGCCACGGTACCGGAGAGAAAGCTTCCCTATCTCCGTGTTGCCGTCACAAGGGAAGATACCTATATGGGGTTGCTCGGGACCATATAGGGAACTAGATTCTGAGCTGGCGAGTTAAGAAGCCTGCTCCGAGGCGACTTAACTTGCGAGAAGAAAATCGGAGCTACGCTCGTAGAGACTGAGGCCTGGTTACTTACGGACGAGGGTGCAATTCCCTCCGCCTCCACCAGATAATAACGCAAGGATTGATACAATTCTTGGGTTATTGTTTTGCACACACTTGCCTCTAAATGCTCCTATCACAAGGGCGGTTAGAGGGTTTTTTTATTTTTAACGACTGTTGAGTTGAGAAAAAAGCTCTCTCTCTCCGGAGCATTTTCCAGGAAGAGAGCTTGTACTCGGCAGTTGCTATTTTTATGTTGCACACCGCACAGTCGGTAATTGCACACGGTGTGCAACAGTTGAGTCCATATAATTGTGTAAATTGAGTTTTCTTAGAAAGAAAGGAGCCAAATTCAAAACCCTCGGTCAGAATATAGAGAGGCTGAACGAAGAAATTAGAAAACGGGAACGGGTCATACGTATTTTTACCAAGCGAGAATCTGTTATCCGCCTGCTAGGTGCCCTGCTCATGGAACAGGACGAGAAATGGAGGAATACTTTACCTGGCGGGAAAGTGAGATCCTTTCACAAACACATAAGGTGACGACGATCTTTTAGCAATGTATCTAGCCGAGGGTAATTTTACACACAAATATGGACTTGATCCTCTACAGCCCCTTTTCTGAAAACGGCTATCTATCATAAAATTCATGATTTAATGGTTCTTTTCAGCAAAATCGTTCTCAATTCTATCAAAAGAATTCTTCCTTCTTAGACATAGCCAACGTTATTTGAGACAAATGACAGCGCGCTACGCATATCTCTTTCGTGTTCGCACAAGAGAATGGTACACTGTAGTTCATGGACGGTACAGCATAGTCCGATGTTAGTTGCTATGCGTTTTTGCCTGTGGAGCCCTTCAGGTTTACCTATGAGGGGTATGATACATGGTTTGTAGTGAGTTCAGGGGAAAAACCCTTCCCCCTCGTGAAGGTCTCGGGCAGACCCTATTTCTAGTCGGAATTCATAAGGGTGTGCACAATCGTGCGATAATATACTTTCTAACGCTAATCGAATATTGCAGAATTGTATTAAAATAGGAGTCGCTAGAAATATGTAGAGATCAATGTGGATTGAGTGTTGGCGTGAGAGAAACTCTGTGGCCGCAATGATTTTACTGTGTTTTGGGACAATTGCACGGCCGTTGTTTTCTCATACCGGTGTTTCTCACGTAGGCAAATCAGCGACGGGCTAGGCGCAGAAGTATGCGTGTATTCGGAAAATCGTATGGGGAAATTAGAATGTCTCGTTCAACGATTGATGTGACCCAAGAGAAAAGTGAAGCAAAAGGTGCCGTCCCCGTTGCTTCGAAAGAACCTTTTCTTTGAAAGGAGTGTGCTTCTATGGCTGGTTATTATGTATTTGATGAAAACGTGGCAGTGTACGAGAAGTGGCGGCCCAGGTACGTAGAGGATATGTATTCGGATATCATCGCCTATGCTGGTTTGAGTTCACAGAGTAACGCGATAGAGATTGGCATCGGGACCGGACAAGCCACTGAGCCTTTTCTCAGAACTGGTTGCGCAGTTACAGCAATCGAGATTGGTAAAAATCTCGCAGAATTTGTTTCATGCCGATATGCAGGGTACCCCAAATTTCGCGTAGAGAATATCTCCTTTGAAGAATTTGCTTGTGAACCACAAACCCTCGATCTGGTCTATTCGGCGACAGCCTTCCATTGGATACCTCCTGAAATTGGATATCCCAAGGCGTTCGAACTGTTGAGGGGCGGCGGATCAATAGCTTTATTTTGGAACAGACCTTTTGTAAATAGATCTAACGATCCCTTGCACAAGGAGATCCAGAGCATATATATGAAATATCGGGGAGAGGTTAGAACGCAGCCGGAATACGATGCGGATAAGTACAGGTCCGTTCAGGACGCAATGTGTCGCTATGGTTTTGTAGATGTGAGACTCAAACTCTATCACACCACGAGGCAGTTTTCCGGCGACGATTACGTTGGCCTCCTGAATACATATTCCGACCATCTGGCCATGGACACATCTATGCGATTGCGGTTCGAGGCGGACATCAAGAAAGCTATCGAGTCTTTTGGCGGTATCGTTACGGTTTATGACACCATAGACCTACACATGGGAAGAAAGCCGTAGGTTCTCTGACCACCTTCTGTTTAAATGAAGTTGAAGAAAAGCAGCAAGAAAACAAAGTTAGAAAAGATAGCATAGATACCTTTATAGACAGACTTAAAAGCCAAGAAACAAATTTAACATGCTTTGATGAGGCTTTATGGTATCCACCATAGAGAAGGTAGTTATTGAAGAAGATATTACATTTTCCTTCAGGGATGGAGCTAAAATCAAACAGGAAATATTATAAAAAGTCAGAACCCATTGGCTAAAGGTTTTAAAGCCCTGGACTAGTCGGTTATTCCTTATTTTAAATGAAATATGGTAGAAATTAGTTAATATATTTGATTAAAACAATTAGTGTACATATGTAGATTTATGTGTAGTAGGGGGAACATTTATAAGGAGGGGATAACTTATGGTGGAAAGAATTAATGTACAAGTATTTGTATTCTGTAAGGCCCCGTCTTTTAAGGTTCTTATTCTAAAGCGAACTCCAAATAGGAGTGGTTATTGGCAACCAGTATGTGGTGGTGTTGATAGTGGAGAAGAACTGATAGAAGCTGCTTTACGGGAGGTTGTAGAGGAAACCGGAATAGAGAATGTTAAATCAATTATAGATTTAGAATATACATTTACATACAAAGAATCTAAAAATGGTGTATTAATGCATATGCAAGATTTTTGCTTTGCTGTTGAAGTGGAAAATATAGTTGATATAAAACTATCTGATGAACATGAGGAATATAAATGGTGTTCATATAGTGAAGCAAAAGCATATTTAAAATGGGAACATAACTTAATTGCATTAGAAAAATTAATGCAAAAGGTCTAAATGTTGTCGTTGTTTTATGATATAAGTGTGTATTATTTACATTATATGCAACTAGAGTAGTTTGAAGAGCCTTTGTAGCCAGGTGCACAATTTAGCGTTAATATACCTTTTAGCGTCAATCGAATATTGCAAATTGTATTAAAATTGGAGTCAGTAGGGGAAATAAAAACTTTTTTGGTCGAAACTCCTTGATTGTGAGGAGTTTATTGTTTTTCAGGGCTACTTTTCACGGTATAGATTGTAGTTTAGATCGCGGTTTAGAGAAGAAGTATGGAAAGCGTAGAAGAACCTGCTAAGGTCTTTAAATAGGGAATAAGCCCCGAACAATTACTTGTTTCATTCAGAAGCAGACTAGGAACGGAATTCCTCTTATTTCTTAGTCTTTGGTTTCTTGGAACCGTGAGATGAGTATTTAGTGTATCTTATACCTGTGCCTGGAATAGAAAGGGTCTTTCTAGTTCCTTTCTTGTTAACTGAAACTCTAGCCCCTTTCACACCGGTGCTTAGACTTACTCCACTCTTACTCAAATTAATCCGGGTGTTTTTGCCTATTTTTTTGCTCTTTCTGAAGGAAAACCCCATAAATAACACCACCAATGCTAGTTTTTATTGTAATTCTATTCTACTCTACTTCCTGAGTTCATGGAAAGATTGCGCAGGTAAGTAAGGATTCATGTAGCATAAAGACTCGTCCTAAGGTGGTTTCGCCATGCTGTTACTGTGCGGGAACCTATGAGAATGTGTAAGAGACTGCGAGCTAGTGGGAGAGGGTGCAGGACAGTGGGATGCAGAAAGAATTGGAAACCAGCGCGCAAAGCCTGCTTGCGCCGAGGAAGTTCC
>DGFF01000055.1 GCA_002391545.1 Candidatus Fermentithermobacillaceae bacterium UBA3907
CCAACCAAAACATTTACGGCGTCTGTTTGACCTATCTGTACCAATGTGACATCATCTACAAAAAACTCGTTCATAGGCGTAATTGCAAGGTTTACCGCCATGCACGTAGCGCGTGCTAGGGTATACATGATAGATCTAGAACCTATATCTCCCTCGGCTTTTCCCACGTAAGCCATTATGTGATCTTCGCAGCCGCCCTCGAGGGAGACACGCCCCTCGATCTTACCTCTTCTTGTATCCGTCTTGACTTCAAAACCCACGAACCTCAGACGGCTCTCAGAAAGTGGCGTTTTCGCCTTAATCTGTGCTACAGACACTACTCTCCGGTCTAGATTTATATCCCACTGCGCTTTCAGAGCGCTTTCTACGTCTCTAACGATCTGTTTGGGGCTACGATCTAGACCTGTCAGAATGTGAATCTCCTTGATCGCACCCCAGTCATTGACTACGACGCGTGCCTTTTGAACACCCGGTATGCATACAAGAAGAGATTCTATATCCTTTGTGCTTACGGTTTTATCACCGGTCAATGCTTTCCCTCGCAATATTACCTACTCAATATCACTCGGCGCTATGCGTAAGTTCATATCCACCTCTAAGAGCTCTGGCGTTAACATCTAGAAGGCTGTGATGCCTTTCGCTAATCACGTTCGGCAAAGATGCAATTACAGTATCTAACGAAACTATATCTTCGGCCCCTAAGAGAGCTCCTAGACACACCATATTTGCCACCCGCATGGAGCCGAGTTTCTCCGCCTCTTTGTTAGCCGGTATCCTATAGAATCTCACATCGCCACGAACCTCGTCTACCTCGATCAGATCTGAGTTGATGATCACGCAACCTCCAGGCAAAACCGCATCAATGAACTTCTCATACGAAGGCAAATTCATAGCTAAAAAAGCAGTAGGCTCTGCAACTACAGGTGAAGCTATAGGTTCATCAGAAATACATACTGTGCAATTGGCTGTTCCCCCACGCATTTCAGGGCCATATGATGGAAGCCATGACACTGCTTTACCTTCCTCCATACCAGCATGGGCAAGGAGGGTACCTATTAACATAACCCCTTGTCCGCCAAATCCTGCAATAATTATATCGTGATTCACGTTATTTTCCCTCCTCGCCTTTATACTCGCCCAAAGGATATTCGGGAATCATGTGAGTTTCGATCCATTTAAGCGCATCGCTTGGAGTCATGCCCCAGTTGGTCGGACACGAAGACAGCAACTCAACCATGGAAAACCCTTTCCCTTCTATTTGGTTCGTAAAAGCCTTTTTGATACCTTGCTTGGCTTTCATTATGTTGGCCGAGTTGTGCAAGGAAAAGCGAGCGATGTAATAAGATCCTTCAACATTAGATAGAATCTCACACATTTTCAAAGGGAATCCCTGGTTAAGTGGGTCCCTACCGGCTGGCGATGTAGTAGTTTTCTGTCCTATAAGAGTGGTAGGAGCCATTTGCCCACCAGTCATCCCATATATAGCATTGTTTATGAAAATCACCGTTATGTTTTCACGCCTAGCAGCCGCGTGTAAAATCTCGGCTGCTCCTATTGATGCAAGATCACCATCACCTTGATAAGTAAATACTACGCTGTCAGGTAAAACCCGCTTAATTCCTGTGGCTACCGCAGGTGCACGACCGTGAGCAGCCTGTTGAAAGTCAACGTCAAAGTAGTTGTAAGCAAACACTGAGCATCCCACAGACGCAACTCCAATAGTTTTTTCTTGAATATCTAGTTCGTCAATGACTTCAGCTACAAGCCTATGAGCTATGCCGTGGGTACAACCTGGGCAATAGTGGGTTACAGTATCTGTAAGAGACTTGGGACGCAAGTACACCGGCTTCATATCTCCCCACCTCCCTGTATTTTTTCGAAATAGTCTGTGATAACGGGAGTCTTACCTGCTATCATTTGGAGTACACGCTTTTCAATGTTCTTTGGCATAGGAACAGCTCCGCCGGTTCTCCCATAGAAGTACACCGGAGCCCTGCCTTCAACTGCAAGTTTCACGTCCTCCACTAGTTGGCCTGTAGACATCTCCACGCATAAGAACCCTTTGGCTTGGTCTGCAACTTGGTTGAATGCCTCAACAGGAAAAGGCCACAGAGTGATAGGGCGTATAAGACCTATTTTTAATCCCTCTTTGCGCAGTTTATCAACGACAGCCGTACATATCCTGGCGATAGTCCCATACGCTACAAGGAACCATTCAGCGTCGTCTGCATACTTAATCTCGTACATTACTTCATTCTGCTCCATGAGCATATACTTCTCCTGTATTCTCCAGTTATGAGCATCTAGCACTTCTGGGTCAAGGTATATTGAGTTAATCAGATTAGCAGGACGTCCTTTTTTCCCTGTGGTAGCCCAAGGCTTAGGAGCTTGGGTTTCTGATGAATCAACTTCGTCGCGGAAAACTACAGGTTCCATCATTTGACCCATCATTCCATCGCCTAAGATCATCACAGGATTTCGATACTTGTCCGCTACCTCAAAAGCTTTCCCCATAAGATCACAAGCTTCTTGAATGGTAGCTGGACCGTAAACGAGGAGCCTATAGTCACCATGGCCTCCTCCTTTTGTTGCCTGGAAATAGTCTGATTGAGCCGGCTGGATTCCACCTAATCCAGGACCACCCCTTACTATATTCACAATTACACACGGCAGTTCTGCACCGGCTATATAGGAAATACCCTCCTGCATCAATGATATCCCAGGGCTAGACGAGGATATCATAACCCTACCTCCAGCTCCTGCCGCGCCGTACACCATGTTTATAGAAGCAACCTCGCTCTCTGCCTGAACAAACGAGCCTCCAACTTCAGGGAGACGCCACGACATATACTCTGGGATCTCATTTTGAGGAGTTATTGGATATCCAAAGAAATACCGACACCCTGCACGTATGGCCGCTTCCGCTATTGCCTCGTTCCCTTTCATGAGAATGGGCTTACTCACAATATTCACCTCCTATTTAACTACCGAAAAACTTCTATAACAGCATCTGGACACATCCGAGCGCAAAGAGCACAACTTATGCACAATTCTTGCGCTTCGTCCTCAACTACTGCAGGGTAATACCCCTGCTTGTTTATTTCAGTTCCTACTTTTATAATTCCCTTGGGACATACTTCAATGCATAATCCGCAACCTTTGCAATGATCTTGCCTAAAAGTAACCCGTTTTTCCAATTTGTTCCCTCCTCTCGTCCCATCGCCGAATGCCTAATTCCTGCTTAACGAGTAGGTACATATATTCTTTTCTGCCGAAGGGCTTTCTCGATTCTGTCTTCAGCTAATCTATTTGCAGCCTCATTTGTTCCAATGCCTTCCTCCTTCGACACCTGAAGAATCGACAGCATAATATCGAATATCGTAGATACCTTCGCAAGGGCGCGATCTCTATCATATCCATCAGGAGCCAACTCGCTAGCTACGTTTATAACGCCGCCGCCGTTGGCAACAAAATCGGGTGCATACAGAATGTTCCTTTCGGCAAGAGCTGCCGCGTGCCTCTCTTCGAGAAGTTGGTTGTTGGCGCTTCCACCTGTCTCTTATACACATCT
>DGFF01000134.1:0-4556 GCA_002391545.1 Candidatus Fermentithermobacillaceae bacterium UBA3907
AATACACTGAGAACATACACCGTTTTCGCCTACAGGTAGAGCACTGCAAAGACTGCAGTAAGCCGGGTAACCGTAAATTATACCCGATACTTTATCCAATGCTGACCTAATCTGAGTAAACACCTCTTTCAAATGGCGTCATACCATTACCTGCTTCTGATGTTATATTATCCCATATCCAGTGATCGCGCAATAGCCTATTTGTCTAAAATTAAAACTCCCTCTGCATATATTTCATTGCAGAGGGAGCCTACATATTTTCAAATTAAAGTTTTAAATGTGCTTCAAGAGTTCATCTTTAAGATCCAATCGCTCCCAGGGAAGATCCAAATCTTCCCGCCCGAAATGGCCGTAAACCGATATGGGCAGATAAATTGGCCTTCTTAGATCAAATCTTTCTATAATTGCAGCGGGCCTGAAATCGAAAGATTTCTTAATCGCGTGCAAAATTGCGTCATCAGATACTTCACTTGTACCTTTGGTATCTACGTACACTGAAACAGGGTCAGCCACACCTATTACGTAAGCCAATTGCACTTCGCATTCTTTTGCAATACCCGATGCAACCACGTTCTTTGCAACGTAACGAGCCGCATAACTAGCCGACCTGTCAACCTTAGTAGGATCTTTCCCAGAGAAGCTTCCTCCTCCGTGGCGGGCAAATCCACCGTAAGTATCTACGATGATCTTGCGTCCAGAAAGACCGCTATCGCCCTGGGGTCCCCCTACTACAAAACGACCAGTTGCGTTCACCAGTATCCTGGTTTGGTCATCGAAAAACTCAGGCGGTATAACTTGTTTGATTACTTTCTCAGTTACATCTCTACGGATGGTAGAAAGAGGTATATCGTTTGAATGCTGAGCGGAAATCACAACAGTGTGAACCCGCACAGGCTGCCCGTCTTGGTATTCCATGGTCACCTGGGTTTTCCCATCCGGTCTCAGGTAAGGTATGATTTTTTGGTGCCGTACATAAGCAAGCCGTTTCGCCAGGCGGTGGGCTAGGTAAATAGGCATGGGCATCAACACATCAGTCTCATCACAAGCGTACCCGAACATGAGGCCTTGGTCTCCTGCGCCAAGAGTCTCAGACATCAATCCTTCTTTGGACTCAAGGGAAAGATCTACCCCTAAAGCTATATCCGGAGATTGCTCTTCAATGGCTGTAAGAACTGCACAGGTATCAGCGTCAAAACCAAATTTTGCCCTTGTATAACCTATTTTTCTCAGAGTGTCCCTGACTATAAAGGGCATGTCTACGTAACACTCTGTACTAATTTCTCCTGCTACCAATACGAATCCGGTCTTCACTAGGCATTCGCAAGCGACCCTTGCTACAGGATCCTTGGCCAATATTGCGTCCAAAATGGCATCTACTATCTGGTCAGCAACCTTATCTGGGTGGCCTTCTGTCACAGATTCCGAGGTGAATAATTTGGTTCCTTTACCTATAGTCGGCATAGACCAACCTCCTTCAGGAGGAAATAATCTGTAATCTCTGCTATATTAGCACCTACGTTAGCCATAGTCAAACAGGGACGGCGAAAATGACTTTAGCAGAGGCCACTTCTTCATCGCCTACGAAGGCCTTACCGCTACCCCTACCAATTCCCAATTTGATGCCCTCTATGACCACTTCAGCCCGCAAAGTATCTCCAGGTCTCACAGGCTTTCTGAGACGCGCTGAGTCAATGCCTACAAGGTAAACAACTCGACCCTTTAGTTCAGGATCGCACAAAACAGCAAGGGCACCCGCTTGAGCCATCATTTCAAGAATAATAACTCCAGGCAAAACAGGTTCTCCTGGAAAGTGTCCCTGGAAGAAGATGTGATCATGGGGTACGTCATATTCAGCTGCTGCCGATTTGCCTGCTTCAATGTTTACAATCCTCGTCAAAAACAAGAAAGGATCCCGGTGGGGTAAGATCTCCTTTATCTTATCTAAACTGTCACTATCTTTATTGTGATTCTTCGGCTGGCAAGAATTCTCCACTATTATCATCTCCTAAATCATTTTCAGAAGATGACTTCGACAACTGTTTGTAAAGTACCTTCGCCAGCCCTATACCTCCCGCCTCCGCCCAAGCTTTCCCCATAATCTGAGAAAGCACAACATCCCACTCGCCAGCGTTCAGACCTGAGGATTTGGTCATGTCGCGCCACAATATAGTAAGGAAAACAGACTCAAAATCTTTGCAGGTTTTTGCCAATTTCTCATTCTTCTGAGTCTCTGTGTTATTTGATCTGGAAACATTATTGACGTATGTTGATCCATTAATTTCTAACTGGGAATACATTCCCTATCACCCTTAGCGTTTTTATTCCTACCGTCATCGTTTAAGGTTATTTGCAATGGCCCACATCTGATCCGCAGCCTCTACTGATTTGGAGTTAAGTTCAAAAGCCCGCTGTGCCACTATTAGATTAACCATCTCTGTGACGATCTCAACGTTGGAGTTTTCCAAATAACCTGACAAGATAAACCCTGCGCCCTCCAACCCAGGCTCTACGCTAACTGCAGGGCCAGATTGGGCACTCTCCCTATATAGATTGGACCCTACCCCTTCCAGACCTGCAGGGTTAGGAAACACGGTTAAAATGACCTTGCCGAACTCCTGATAGGTTCCACCTATCTTGCCATATATCATTCCGTTTTTATCTACAGTAAGATCTTCAACCGCTGGAGGAATGGAAGTTGCTCCTTCCATCTTGACTTCGTACCCTTGGGAATTGACCAGCCTGCCCTGGCTGTCTAACCTAAACGACCCATCTCGGGTATATCGGTCCTCGCCATTGGGACCTATGACAGTGAAAAACCCTTGCCCTTCGATTGCAAGCGACAAAGGATCATCTGTCCTTTCAAGAGGCCCTTGGTGAAAATCCCTGTCTGTGCCGGAAACTCGCACACCGCTGCCAACAGAAGCCACAGAACCATTACCCATCATCATATTCTGATAGTAAAGGTCTTGAAATTGGACCCGCTGTTTCTTAAAACCAGAAGTGTTTACGTTGGCCAAATTGTTAGATATATTATCTATGTGAAACTGCTGTGCCGCCATTCCTGTTGCACCTGACCAAAGTGCTCTTATCATAAGTATCTCATCCTTCCGTCTGAAACTAGATTAATGGGCTTAAACCCTACCCACCCTGTTAATGGCCTGATCCAAGGTTTCGTCATGGGCCTGAATAATTTTTTGGGCCGCCTCATAAGATCTAAGGGATGTGATCAAACTGGCCATCTCATATACGGGGTCAATAGTAGAGCCTTCCAGAGCGCCAACGGTAAGGCTTGGCGACTCTAATAAATTTCCACCTGAACCTTCTGGGCTGAACAAACTATTCCCAATCTTTCTCAAATCTGCTCCATCGGCAAATGAGTATAAAGCCAGTTTCCCGATTTCATCGTCACCTGCAAAAACGGTCCCATCTTCTGAAACATAACAAGTTTTATAATTCTCCACCTGGATTGGCCCGTTTATTCCTAAGACAGTGTATCCTGACACCGTTAAATACCCATCCTTAACCCTTAAATCTCCCATACGCGTATATCTCGTCCCTTGAGGAGTTTCCACTGCTAAATACGCCCCTGGAGGCAATGCTATATCTAGGGGATTGTCAGTATTTTGTATAGGGCCTGTCTCGGTTGAGGTAACGATGTCTTGGGCCACAGTCCCATTAGAGAACCAGCCTACAGGAACAGGCTGGCTACGAAATTCCATCCTATGCATAAGAACATCCCTAAAACTTGTAAAGGTTACTTTGTCTTCCTGATATGCCACTGTATCTGCGTTGGACAAATTGTTTGCAATGATTTCTTGATTTAAAACTTGGGCTCTCATAGCAGTTGTGGCAGATAAGATGCCTCTAATCACTCTTTACTCCCCCTAAAGTAGTATCGTAAGAAAATCCAAAGTGATTAGAGTTATTTGAAAAAAGAAGATTTCTTCAAGATAGGGCTATTTTGAAAGCCTGTTCATGTGCTCCTTATACAAATCAAAATTTTCCAGAGCTACACATGTACCTTTGGCCACACAAGAAATTGGATCTTCTGCGACGTGGACCGACAAACCTGTTATATCCCTTAAGTACGCATCTATTCCCGTCAAAAGAGCCCCACCGCCGGTCAAGACCACCCCTCTGTCTATAATGTCACAAATCAACTCAGGCGGAGTCTGGTCTAAAACCCTGCGCACAGTCATTCCGATAACTTCCAATGGCTCAGATATAGCCCCTCTTATGTCTGAAGAACGCACTAGAACGCTTTTGGGCAATCCTGTAAGGGCGTCCCTACCCCTAACCTCGTATTCCTTTTCTTCAGTAGATTCAGGATGGGCAGACCCTATGGCTATCTTCACTTCTTCGGCTGTAGACTGCCCTATCAAAAGCCTGTGTTCCCTGCGAATATACTTTATTATCTGCTCATCAAAAGCATTACCGCCAACCCGAGTAGTAGCGCTTGTGACTATATCGTTAAGAGACAACACAGCAATATCAGTGGTGCCGCCACCTATGTCCACTATCATGTGACCACGGGGCGGCCTTATATTCAAACCTGC
>DGFF01000134.1:4843-9771 GCA_002391545.1 Candidatus Fermentithermobacillaceae bacterium UBA3907
ACAGCTCTTCGCTCTACCGATGTGACAGCGGCAGGGACACACAAAAGAACCCTGGGCTTCGCGAGAACCATGGAACCTACGCTCTTACGTATAAAGTACCGCAACATCATCTCAGTAACTTCAATATCTGTTATTACTCCCTGCATCAAGGGCTGCACTGTTACTATGTTTCCAGGAGTCCTACCCACCATTCGCTTCGCTTCCTCGCCAACGGCCAAAACTTCCTTGCTTTTTGTATGCATAGATATTATAGATGGCTCCCGAAGGACGATTCCCTTGCCTAAAACATATACCAGCACCGAGGAGGTCCCGAGATCAATTCCCACATCTTTGCCTAATTTCACAAATCCCACCTCGCCCACAATTTGGTCAGAACATTAGTCCTCATCAACCTACCTCAAATCGTTCCTCAGGATCAGGGGAATAAGAAATGGCAGCGCCTAAAGACCGCAATTTCTGTACCAAATCCGAATAGCCTCTCTCTATGTGCTCCACGCCTGTCACATGACTGGTGCCTTCGGCTGCCAGAGCTGCTATGCACAATGCAGCGCCCCCGCGCAAATCTCCAGCTTGAACATTTGCACCTTCGAGTCGGGAAACGCCTTCAATAATGGCGTTGGGCCCTTCTACTTTGATATTGGCTCCCATACGCACGAGTTCCTCTACATAACCGAACCGGTTTTCGAAAATGGTCTCAGATATAATGCTAGTACCTGTCCCCAGACTACAAAGGCTTGCGAAAGGAGCTTGGACGTCTGTGGGAAATCCCGGGTAGGGTAGTGTCTTTACGCTAACAGGCTTAGGCCGTGTATCGCTTTTGATCATAATGCTGCTATTTTCCGCGATAATCGTAAAGCCGCACTCTGCAAGTTTAGCTAGCACAGCAGTTAGATGAGTAGGGATCACATTTTCAACGCGAACCTCACCTAAGGTAGCGGCACCTGCCACCAGATAAGTGGCAGCTTCGATCCGGTCAGGGATAATGGTGTGGTCTGCTCCTTTAAGGCAGCCAACGCCTTCTATTTTTATTCTAGAAGTGCCTGCGCCCCTTATTCGTGCACCTGCACCATTTAAGAAGTTAGCCAAGTCCACTATTTCCGGTTCCTGTGCAGCATTATCTATTATCGTAGTTCCTTCAGCCATGCATGCCGCCATCATTATATTTTCAGTAGCTCCAACAGACGGGACGTCAAGATATATGTCCGCTCCGTGAAGATGTGGAGCGACAGCCTGTATGTTTCCTTTATCCATATGTATCGTGGCTCCCATAGCTTCAAACCCTTTTAAATGAAGATCTACAGGCCTGCGGCCAATAGCGCAGCCGCCTGGCAAAGGCACAAAAGCCTCACCTAAGCGGGCCAAGAGAGGGCCCATGATCAAAAAAGATGCCCTCATCATCCGTGCCAATTCATAGGGCACGTGAGGTGTAAGTTGGCTTGCCTCTACGTACACACATTCATCCGACCTTTCAACATGCGCTCCCACCGATGACAAAAGGTCGAGCATGGTGTGAACATCAGCCAAATCAGGTACCTGCCATATTCGAGAAGCACCATCGGTAAGCAGTGCTCCTGCCAAGATGGGCAGAGCCGCGTTTTTGGCACCATCACATGCTACTTTACCGTTTAAGGGCGTCCCACCTGTGATAACTATGCTATGCATGACAATCTCCTGAAGAACTAACGTGCCCGAACTATATCTTTTATTCTCATGAGTCTGGATACGTTTTCCCGTTCTATTTCTTCTAAACGCATTTCGATCTGCTTCACAGCTTCTTCTAGTTCTGGGATCAAAACGTATTCCAGAGCATTCACCCTACGCCTGGTCTTTTCAATTTCATCTGCCAATAGATGAATAGTTCTCTCTACGGTAGACAAACGGACCAAAAGGGGCAATATCCCATGAAACTCTTCTATGGCGTCGTCTAGATCAGATGAAGTTACAGCCAACCCGTAACCGGGAAGGAACTCGGAAGGAACCCCATCTTGTTTTTCCTCTTCGGCATGGACGATCTCCATCTCAGGTACAGACACGTTCATAATATTGCGATAAGATATGGAAACCTCTTCGGCTCCACCTGGAACCATAAGAGCTTCTTCCAAAACAGCAGGGGAAAGAACCGCTCGAGCCAGGGAAAAACTCCCATATGCATCTGCCAGCTTTTCTTCCAACTCTAGTCTAAGCCTCTGGCTCTCATGGACGATAGCCAAAAACTCTTTCATCAGCTGATCTCTTTTATCTTTGAGGAGGGAATGCCCCCGCTTGGCCATGTTCAGCCTGGCCTTTAGCCGAGTCAGTTCCTGACGTGTTGCATTGGCCTTAATAGCCACTATCTGATACCTCCTCAGTCACTAACTTTCTGTTCCAGCTTCTTTGGCATGTACTTGTCGATGTTCTCCTGGGATACACGCTTAAGTTCAGTTCTTGGCAAGAGCGACAAGAGTTCCCAGCCAATATCCAGTGTCTCTTCAATGCTCCTGTTCTCATCGACTCCTTGATTTATGAATCTCCTTTCGAACTCGTCGGAAAACTCTAAGAATATCCTGTCAATTTCAGTTAAAGCGGCTTCGCCTAAAACCACTGCAAGTTCTTTGGCTTCCTTGCCCCGGTCATAAGCATCTGAAAGTTGGTTTAGGACATCTGCGTGGTCTTCCCTAGTCTTCCCTTCACCGATGCCTTTATCCTTAAGCCTAGACAGAGAAACTGACACATCTGCAGGAGGGTATATACCTGATTTGTGAAGGTCCCGAGACAGTATTATCTGCCCTTCTGTAATGTACCCTGTAAGGTCTGGAATCGGGTGAGTCTTATCATCTTCAGGCATGGTAAGGATAGGTATCTGAGTTATAGAGCCTTTCTTACCGTGAATCCTGCCCGCCCTTTCGTAGATAGATGCAAGGTCCGTATACATATATCCTGGGTAACCTCTCCTACCAGGGACTTCCTTTCTGGCAGCGGAAATCTCACGCAAAGCCTCAGCGTAATTGGTCATATCAGTAAGTATGCAAAGAACGTGCATGTCTAGTTCGTAAGCCAGGTATTCGGCTACAGTCAGGGCCATTCTAGGAGTAGCAGTTCTCTCGATAACAGGGTCGTTGGCAAGATTTATAAATAAAACCGATCTGTTCAACGCGCCGCTGGATCGTAGGTCAGAAATGAAGAAGTCGGCCTCTTCAAAGGTTATACCCATAGCTCCTAGAACAACTGCAAATGGCTCTTCAGTGCCTAAAACAGTCGCCTGTCGCGCAATTTGAGCAGCCATCTGGGCATGGGGAAGCCCCGCTCCCGAAAAAATGGGCAGCTTTTGTCCTCGCACCAGCGGGTTCATACAGTCTATACACGAGATACCAGTTTGTATAAATTCAGACGGGTACGCTCGCCTATAAGGGTTGATGGGGTTACCATTTATGTCCAACCTCTTCTCAGGCACGATTTTAGGTCCGCCATCGATTGGATTCCCTGCCCCATCAAAAATTCGCCCAACTATATCGGGAGACACCGGTATTTCCAATACTCTACCTAAAAACCTTACTTTGGATGATCTAACATCGAGCCCTGTTGTGCCCTCAAACAACTGGACCAAGGCTGATCCTTCGCTGGCTTCAAGCACTCGTCCCCTGCGAATGTCCCCCCTTCCAGTTTCAACCTCCACCAGTTCATCGAAGTGAACATCTGCAACTTGCTCCACTACGATTAGCGGCCCTGATACCTGCGTTATTGTCGTATATTCCAATGGCATTTAGATTCCTCCATACTAGAACTTTCTCTGGCCTGAACGTGACTTAACGGACATCTGCCCAAAGCTCCTCGCGTATGTCCACCATAATGCTCTCAAACTCCTTAGACCATTTATCTTCAGGAACCAATCTAGCTCTTGCAATACGTTCCCTAACTTTCATATTAAGGATTCTGTCTAACGGCACTCCTTTGTCCAAAAGTTCCATGGCATTATGGTGAAACTCAAGTACGATTTTAAGCAAACCATATTGCTTTCGTTGAGAACAGTAAGTATCTATTTCGTGGAATGCAACTTGGTAGAGAAAGTCTTCCCTAAGCGATTTGGCTGTTTCCAGAACCAGTCTTTGTCTGTCAGATAGCGAATCTACGCCTACAAGTCTCACTATTTCAAGAAGCTCGTTTTCTTCCTGTAGAAGGGCCATTGCCTCATCTCTGAGATCAGGAAAGTCTTTCGCCACGGCCTCCCTAAAATAGGGGTCAAGGGTATCTGTATAAAGGGAATAACTGTCTAGCCAGTTAATGGCAGGGAAGTGCTTCCTTGCAGCAAGCCGATCATCCAAACCCCAAAACACTTTAACCAAGCGTAACGTTCCTTGGGTTACCGGCTCCGATAAGTCACCGCCTGGAGGAGATACTGCACCTATGGCGCTCAGTGTGCCATGGCGATCATAGTTGCCTAAAAGCTGGGCCCTACCAGCCCGTTCGTAAAACTCTGCAAGCCTCGAACTGAGATATGCAGGATATCCCTCTTCGCCAGGCATTTCTTCCAAACGCCCTGAAATCTCTCTTAGCGCCTCGGCCCAACGGGACGTAGAGTCTGCCATCAACGCAACATCGTATCCCATGTCTCTATAATATTCGGCTATGGTTATCCCAGTGTAAATTGAAGCCTCTCTAGCGGCCACCGGCATATTAGACGTATTCGCAACCAGGGCAGTCCTTTCCATAAGAGGCCTGCCTGAACTGGGGTCCAAAAGCTCGGGAAATTCTAAAAGAACATCTGTCATTTCGTTACCACGTTCGCCACAACCCACATAGACGATTATGTCTGAATTTGCCCATTTGGCCAGCTGATGCTGAATCACAGTTTTTCCGCTTCCAAAAGGACCAGGTACGCACGCTGTTCCACCCTTTGCTATTGGGAAAAAGGTATCGATAATCCTCTGACCCGTAACCAACTGTTCTACTGG
>DGFF01000134.1:10030-11566 GCA_002391545.1 Candidatus Fermentithermobacillaceae bacterium UBA3907
CCAGTTTCCGTCTCCAACGTGCATATCACATCAGTAACTACAAAATCTCCCTCTTGGATGGCTTTTACCCGGGCATCGCCAATATTCGCCGGCACCATTATTTTATGAAGCACTAACGGAGTTTCCCTAACGGTTCCAAGTACATCTCCAGAAGACACCGCCTCGCCTATACTTACTGAAGGTACAAAGTGCCACTTTTTCTCTCTGTCAAGACCAGGAGCCTCAAGCCCCCGTGTAATATAATCTCCGGCCATCTCAGCTAGCACGTCAAGAGGTCTTTGAATACCATCATAAATTGACCCTATTAGTCCCGGCCCTAGTTCGACGCTCAGAGGAACACCGGTTGATAGAACTGGTTCGCCAGGGCCTAACCCCGATGTTTCCTCATATACCTGGATTGAAGCGGTATCGCCTCTTAGCTCGATAATCTCGCCTATAATCTTGCTGTCACCGACTCTTACAACGTCGAACATGCGGCAGCCGGCCATTCCAGAAGCTACCACCAAAGGCCCGGACACCTTAATAATCCGACCTGTCACCTGGCTCCCTGCCACGCCGCATCATTCCTCTCTTTTGAACAAAATGTCAGCTCCAACTGCTCTCTCAACTCGTTTTCGCAAAAGTTCCATTCCCATGCCCTGAGGTTTCTCTGAATCAGGCAAAATAGTAACAACAGGCTTGGGCATACTATATAAAGGCTCCAGCTCCTTCTCTAGAATCTGGGCCATTTCTTCAGTAATCAATAAAATAGCGTAATCCCCTTCAAGCACCTCTTGGAGGTGTTTACGAGCCTCTTCAGGGTTATCTGCAGGAAACGCAACAACCCCGCTGGCTTTGAACCCTAGCACCGCATCTCTTTGCCCTAAAACAGCTACTTTAGGCATAACCTTCACGTAACCTCTCTCTTATCCTGGATTCCGGAACTGAAGATTGTTTTCCGGAAAATATAATCCTTAAGTTTTTGGTCTCAATTTCTCTGCCAAACACGTACCCAAACACAGGTTCAGGCCCCAATGACACTTTACCGCCTTCGCGCATAACGCTAACGATAGCATCATCGCATTCCTTTTCCCAGGGGGTGAGCGGTTCGTTCTTTTCAAGATGCCTGATGCCGCGCCGTGCAAGGCCCTGAAGTTCCGATCCTACGTACAATGAATAAATGTCTTCAAGTTCTCCTCGATATCCTGAAAGCAAAACGTCAACCTTAATAGTTCCGCCTGGCAGCAGGGCGCCTTCCATCTTATCGGGAGAAATATCTAGGCGCCTGCCCCTTAACATCATCTTCATGTTTATTATGTCAATTTCACGCTGAATGAACTGAATCAAGTAATAATATCCATGTTTACGATAAACTGCACTTATCCACGAATAATACGATCTATCGATGTAACTATCTACATCAAAAGGTGTAAGCGGAATCTCTGCAGATTTGCTCACAACATCTTTATATACGGCCTTTATCTCCAACGCTATATCGTAAAGACTCTTTTCTCTGGGATCATCAGTCTGAAGACGTTTCTTCCTTCTAGACTTCAC
>DGFF01000108.1 GCA_002391545.1 Candidatus Fermentithermobacillaceae bacterium UBA3907
AGATGAGTATAAGAGACAGCCTTAATGTATATCCAAATCAAGAATAGTGATTTTCCATCCCTCCCATCTACAAGCTGGCTTTGGAGAGACCTATCAGTATCACCCCCTGAAAAACAGTAGACTCCTATTCCTGCTAAATATCTAGTTTTGAAGAAATAGAGTTAAACAAGCCATAGCACTCTTCGAAACGTCTAACCCTAGTGTTATCAGGCGTACACTCCTCACCTTTTTTGACCATGTTATTACAGCCTTCTTCTATCGTGTCAAAAATACCGACCCCAACTCCGGCTAAGATAGCAGCCCCTAATGATGTCTCTTCATCTGTTGCAACAGTCCATATCGGCTGCCCCAAAATGTCACTCACAATTTGCAGCCATGTCTTGTTGGTTACCCCTTTTCCTGCACACCTTATTTCATTAATCTCTGTTCTCTGCCGCAGGACATCCATACACTGGCGTATGCAAAAACCAACTCCTTCCATAGTAGCCTTAATCAGATGCTCGTTTTTGTGGGCACCACTAATGCCATAGAAAACCCCTGTTGCTTTGGGATCTCTGTTCGGACTCCCCTGACCTTGTAAATAGGGCAGAAAGACCAGCCCCTCGCTACCCGGCGGTATCGAAGCAAGCTTCCTCTCGACCGTGCTTAACCACTCTGACGAGGACAATTGATAATTGGGTTTCAAGTCAGCGTTTCTTTCCTCAAGTAATCTATTTGCTAACCATTGAAGAGAAAACCCGGCTGATTGTATTAGACCTATGAGATACCATTTATTTGGTATTGAATTGCAAAACAGATCAAGCCTTGCCTCAGAATCTCCTTTGGGCTCATCCAGTTGAGATAGAACAATACCGGCTGTCCCAATGATAATCAAAGCTATTCCTTGTCTGTGGATACCACTGCCAATTGCCGCACAGGAGTTATCACCACCTCCGGCTACGACAGGTGTTCCTTCTTGTAATCCTGTATGTTTAGATGCGTAAGCCCCGATCTCACCAATAACCTCTTGCGACTCATATAAAGGAGGAAACCATTCCCGTGGCAACTCCAGTTTGCTTAACAGTTGCTCAGACCAATTTCGTTTTTTGACATCCATCAGCAAGGAACCTGATTGATCCGAAACATCACCGGCAAAGACACCGGTAAGCTTGTGGATCACGAATTCCTTTGGTGTACATATGTGTGAGATTTTCTCGTATTGATGTGGATGGTTATTTCTTAACCAGATTATCTGAGGCAAGGAGAAAGTCGTAGCAGCTTTGTTACCGGTTATGTTAATGAACTCATGTCCCATTTTCTCATTAAGCCAACGGCATTCTGCCTCAGTTCTTGTGTCTGACCACACAATGCCATTTCGAATAGGATGGAAGTCTCTATCAAGAATAGCCGCGCTGCGTACGTGTCCGGACAATCCGATAGCTCGGATTCTCTCAGGTTCAACTCTTACCGTGCTCACTAATCGTGAGATGGTTCTAACTGTTGCACTCCACCAATGATTCGGATCTTGCTCGACCCATCCGGGAAACGGGCGATAAGTTGGATAGCCTTCATTTACAACGCAAATACGATTACCGTGAGTATCAAACAATGCTGCCTTTACATTAGTAGTACCAATGTCAACCCCTAATAAGTAAACCACTTGGCATCCTCTCTCTGTCATGTTAGCTTTTTCAATCACTGAAGGCTGGAGTAAAGCCAATCCGTTTTCCATATGGACCTACTATGTCCATATGTTCATAAAGCGTCCCACTTCATGTAAAAATAACTTCTCTCTTTCATTTAAGCCCTATATTCCGTGTTAAGCAATTTCAACATTTCTTTGGCAGCCGCTGAATCTGTTATCAGTATGTGTTGTTTCTTGCTTTCCAAAACAGCTAAAATAGCCTTTGCCTTTTTTGCCCCTCCAGCGACTGCAATTATTGTCCCGATATTATCCAGGTCATCCAGGTTTATTCCGATGCTTCGATTATCAACTATCTTTCCGCTAATATCAAAAAAACAGCCCAAGGCTTCGCCAACTGCTTTCTTACTAATCAGATTCCGGACTTCTTCATTGCTAAATCTGCGTCGCTTAGCCATCTGATAGGCATCACCAATACCCTTAACCAAAACATCTGCTTTCTTGATGAGAGCTATTGTTTCTCTAATCATTGGTTGCTGTTCCATTATTAGGGCCAGGGATTGTTGTTCAAGATCGTCAGAAACATGTAACAAACGGTAATTCGCACCTAGTTTTTGTGCTATACTAGCTGCCAAGGCATTGGCTTGAATATCTACTTTCTCACCTAAACCTCCTTGCGCGGGGACCACTAACACCCTTTTCTTGTAGTTTCCTAAGAAAGGAGTCAATTGTGATAGTGTTGTCCCACCCGTGACAGCAAGGATATCATCGTCCTTCAAGATCCCGTTTAGGATTTTCCCTAATATCTTTCCCATAGACATAAATACAAGTTCGTCATGCTCGCAATCCCCGGGTATGATAATGACCTTGTCTAAGTGTAATCTTCTTTCCAACTCAACCTGGTAATCAGGCAGTTTCTGAAGAGAAGATATGAACTGCTGCAGAGCCCACATAACTTCTTCTCCTGTTTGAGTAGCAATAACACCATATGGTTCAACTTTCACCAATCCGACATCCCTCAAGAAATACACTTCTCCACGCACAATTCGCTCGCCTATTCCTATGTGTTCAGATATAGAACGTCGACCGATAGGTTGTCGAAAGCAAATTGTTTGAAGGATTCTATACCTAAGTAGTAGCACATCCAGCAAATCCGGAACTATTCTCTGTTGAAGGGAAATAATCTCGTCGATTGCTATGGACATATTCTGCCCCCACCTCAATTCATGTCCCGCTCTCTTTTTTCTACATGGATCAAGAAAGTCCTTCTAGAATCTCTAATTTTTATTTGGACCTACTGAACTATCACCACTGGTCAATGTCTGTTTCTTGGGCCTGACGAAGATACTTCATTACACTGCTTTAGTATTCCTCCGGCATCTTGAGCAGTTGC
>DGFF01000048.1 GCA_002391545.1 Candidatus Fermentithermobacillaceae bacterium UBA3907
AGATGTGTATAAGAGACAGTAACAAAGTTGGCCTTTCAGACAAGCCCATGAATAAACCTGTCATGTAAAACATATTGGGTCCTGGCATGATTGCAATACCTGCCAACTCTGAAGCCTTTAAGGCCTGTAACAGATTAGTCCATCTGCGTTTTAGCATGTTTGATCCCCTTCTCGTGTTGATTTTCAGCGGCCTTGCAATACTGTACGTTCATAATCTACTAAAGCGTTACTTTGCTTGGAAATTCATTCAGAAACCTGTTTTTGTCCTCGTCACTCATCTTCAAAAAGTTTTCCAGGGTCCTAAGGCTAACCCTTGGCAGTGAGAAAATTACTTCGGTAAAGCTCTTCTCATCGTAACCAAATTCTGATTCAAGGTCCAAAAGCTTCTTCATACCATAATAATAGCACGTAAAGTAACCAGCCATCAGTTTTTGAGCCAGCACCTGCCCTTCTGCCACTTTCCGGTCAAATGCTAGTTCCTCAACGTAAAGATCCACTACCTCGTCAAAAGAGCGTCCAAAATACCTAAGCCAAAGATCAGCCTTTATCCTTACCGCCGTATGATGGCGTCGGTACGCCACAAATAAGGGATAAAACGGGTCTTCCTCGTAAACAAACTCCATAAGTTTTTCCGATCTATGGGCGCTTCCTTCTGAATTTGGAACTCCTCGAGCACCTATCTTTACAGTTTCAGGAAGTGGATCTAGAACTGATCTAACCCACTGCACGTGATGACCAGGATAACACTCGTGTATGGCGTTCATCTTAATCCAACCATCGGTTATAGCCTTGTAGTTTTGAACGTTAAGAAAGGTCTCCCCTTGCAGGGGCCGCCTTCTGGGACATCCTCCACCATATCCTCCCCAAGGATAATGTTTGACCAGAGTGTCAGGAGTAGGGACAACTACTACGCTTTCTTTCGGTAACTTCACATACTTACGAGCTGCTTCTTGGGCCCTATCCAAGTATTGCCGCATTCTGACAAACATTTCATCAGGCGTGTCGCAAGGGCCTTGGAACTGGTTCAAAATATCTACTACATCTTTAGGTGAGTTGGCCTTCGGAACTCCTAACACGTCTATTTTGTTTGCGATTTCTAGCATGTCTGACCTAGTCTTATCAATTTCTTCTTCGTGCCATTTCAGGATCTCATCTAATTCCACCCCGAATTGGTCAAGTAGAAGCCGTCTATACGCCTCAATAGGATCTTCACCTGATTCTATCTCTTGCCTACGCCCCTCCAGGCGATACCTGTTTTCATCTACAAACTCACGGACTTCTGCTGCCCATGTTCTGGCCTTATTTGACACTTGCTCCAAGTTGAACTGTAACTGGGCAATGGTGTTTTCCGTAAGTCCACTGTATAATTGGGGAACCCGCGGCGCCATTTTCTCCGCTACTACCGCTAAAGTGTCACAAACCTCCTCTAACTGCGACACCTCGTCAATTGGAGTTTCAGGCAAAAGCCTCTGTACCCCGGCCCACATCTCATCGGCACGGCCCAATCTACTCAAAAGAATTTTTGCCCTTTCGACGCTGTTCCGCGAATCCTTCCTGGAATAATAATCAATGCTGCTCGATAGTCTACTCACAAAAGAGCTGGGAGCATCAAACATCCTCTTAAGCGAAGAAATCTGACCTTTTATGAACTCATCAAAATGATCTTTGAGCAATTGGAAAACTGGATCTGGAGCCTCCAGGCCATGGTTTTCAGACATAAGGCTTTCTAATTCTCGTTGCGCCTTGTCTCTTGTGTCTATAGATGGCACATACAGTTCTAACTCGTACTCCCTTGCGCTGGTTATGAAGTCGAGAGAAGTAGCACACCTTGCGTCAAAGTCCCTATATAATTCCACCAGATCAACGTGTTGTTTAGAATCCAATTCGCGATACCTCCTTAAAAATCGTCTGAATATGCTAACTAAATGGCTCTGCCTAGGTTTGCATCTGCCCCTAGTGATCAGTTGGCATATCAGATCAGATTGTCTGATATATACGTCTCAACATACTGTATTCACCATGAGGGTTAGCATTTCCTTCTTCACATAAACCTGTTAAGGCTGAGGGGTTCCAGAGGTACAGAAGGGGTACATCCTAACAACATTTCGGAAACAAGGAGACCGGTGATAGGCGCTAAACCTATTCCATCACCTTCGTGGCCTGAAGCAATGTAAAGGCCAGGTACTTGATCTACTTTTGAAATAATTGGCCTATGGTCTTGGGTGTATGGCCTCAATCCAGCATATGTTCTTATAACTCTCACATCTTCGATGCAAGGGAAAAACCTTATAGCACGCTTTGCCATAAGACTGACAACTTCCATATTACATGTCGTGTCGAAGCCTGCAAACTCCCTACTTGAGCCTATGAGGAAGTTCTCATGAGGCGTTGGTTCAAATACCATAGCTATTCCGTATTTCTCCATTTCAGGTTCTACATCACGCTGGCCTTCTTCGCCAAACTTGGCCATTATATAGCCGAATTCTTGAATCTTCCTGGATGCTACTTTGAATGTCCTTTCAGAAACTATGATATGGCCTTTCCTAGGAACGATGGGAACATCCACTCCACAAGTTCGCACAATTTGTGGGGTCCAAACCCCAGCTGAGATAACAACTAAAGGTGCTAGTATAGTACCCTCAGAAGTTTCAACCCCTTTAATATGGTGCTGGGTATCAAGCAGTAATCGTTTTGCTTTAGTACGGGTCTTGATGACTGCGCCGTTGTTCTGCGCTGCTAATACATATCCGTACACTAGATTCATGGGATTCAAAGACGAATCTGAAGCACACTCGAAAAGCCCGACTATGTCTTGGGCCAACATTGGCTCGTGAGCATGAACGTCTGAAGATTCGATGTACTTAACGCGCACTCCAGAACGACTCATAGCAGAATGCCACTGTGCCGCTCCCTCAGCTTGGGCCTCAGTTTCTACTGCAAGAACGCTCCCCAGTTGCCGGTATTCGACATCGAAGGAAATATCATCCTCAAGAGTCTCAAACAGTTCCTGGCTTTTCAGGGCCAACTCACAATCAAACCCTGGCTTTTTGTCTATCACAAGCACATTTCCGTCACACCTTGACGAAGTGCCCGAACCTACATCATTTTCCTCTACTGCGACAACTTCCATGCCAGATGCCGATAAATAGTAAGTTATAGCAGCGCCTATTACCCCGCAGCCTACTACTATCACGTCACATACCTTACTCATCATAGCCTCCTGCCAGAGTCTTGAAAGTAACAGGGGATAATGGGGGTCTAACTGTATCAAGGCGAAATTCATCAGGTCTTTTGCTTAATTCTGACGCCAATATTCCCCTGATCAATGTCTCACATGTCCGCCCCTGGCACTGTCCCATCCCAGCCCTAGTGCGCCTCTTTACGCCTGACACGTCAAAAGCTCCTTGCTCAATTGCTCTTTTGACGTCGCCGACGGTCACTTCCTCACACCTGCAAACAATAAGATCATCATCCAATTCCTCACGCCTCCTGCTTCATAGCTTATAACCTATGTGGCTACATTCCCATGCCAGTGCCCTATTATTTCCTTCTTAGCCTGATGCTTATCGCTTGAAAACGGTCCTCGCCTGCTTTCCCAAAGCCTCGCTTGTACCTCATGTATCCTGGATCGCACACAAACATCATCAGGACGAAGTTTTAGAACTATGTCAAGACCAGCCAGCCTCCCTTCATCTTCGGCAATAGCGGCTTCTTCGACACCTGCTACGTCCCCAGCTACATATACGTTTTCCACGGTAGTCATCATACGGTCGTTATGGAGAGGAACCCATCCTCCTAATTGAGGGAAATAGCCAAACTTACAACCTGCTAAAGAAGCCAACCTAGCGTACGGTTTCAGCCCAACTGCTATGCAAATTGTATCCACATCAACGGTTTCCACACTGCTTTCTATTATCTGGCAGTTTTCGTCCAATCTGGCAATCTGCCCGCCTTTAACTTGGTTATCTCCTAACGCTTTTACGATCGTACATCGTGTTATCAAGGGAACCCCTGCCCTCTGTACTTTACCAGCATGAACTGCATAGCCGCCAATAGTTGGAGCAGAATCAATAACGCAAGATATCTTGGCGCCTGCCTGAAGAAGTTGATACGCAAGGATGAGACCGACATTGCCGGAACCTACAATCAGGAATCTTTCCCCTGGTAACACTCTTTCCACATTCATCACAGTCTGAACAGCTCCTGCACCCATCACACCAGGAAGAGTCCATCCGGGAAACATAAGGGGCTTTTCGGAAGCTCCCGAAGCGATTACCAGGTATTTGGCCTTGATTGCGCATCGAAAGATTGGAA
>DGFF01000113.1:0-5114 GCA_002391545.1 Candidatus Fermentithermobacillaceae bacterium UBA3907
TCTAGTAGATGTGGACGGTGAGCCAAAAGAATACTGAAAGTATTCGGTCCGATTCTTTCGGCGATTTGCGACAATGATCGCTGGCACCCTTTTCTCTGTTCTTGACTATCAGGGCTGAAGGTGAGCGGATCGTCTAGACCCGCTACTGCAATCTTAGAGTTTCCTTTTTCAATAATCTGCACCTGGTTTCTCAAAAGGGTTACGCCGTACTTGGAAAGAAGATCCTCAAAAGCACCGAAATTATCTACGCTTATCTCGTGATTGCCAGTAACGTAGAAAATAGGAGATTGGTTCTTGATAGATTTGAGCAATTTTTCAGCTGCTTCGCAAGTGAAAGACCTGCGATCTATCAGGTCTCCAGCAATGGCGATCATGTCGGGCTTGAAGTCTTCTATTGCCGATGCAATGTCAGATTGTTCTTGCCCAAATATGCTTCCGTGCAGATCGGAAATGAGGGCGATACGCAACCCGTCAAAATCTTTCGGGAGGGTCTTCAATGGCACTTGATAATATGTGACTTCCAGGGTATTGTTCTCCACATATAAGAACCAGGCAACCAAACCCAGCGCCAATATAGCTGCTACCCAAAATACAGGGTTAGCGAGTATTGGCATGCGAACTGCACCTCCTTGGTTTCATATGTAACCATTGTACTGGTTTTAATACGCCAAGTCACTTGTGAAAGTATGAACCTTAAATGGTTATCGATTGTGTCTATTGTCACTGGATGGTATTATGTTATATGGCTGCTCATCAATAATGATGAAGCAAGCCATGTGGGCTTGGATCCTACATAATGAAATTGGAGGTTGGTAAAAATGACAATCGAAGAAAGATTAAGCGAACTCGGCCTATCGCTGCCAGAAGTACCCGCTCCTGTGGCGGCGTATGTTCCAGCGGTTCGTGTAGGAAATTGGGTTTATGTATCGGGGCAGACACCTTTTAGGGATGGCGAGCTCCGCGTAAAGGGGAAAGTTGGCGGCGAGGTTACTTTGGAGGAAGCTTACGAAGAGGCAAAGCAGTGCGCTCTCAATATTATGGCTGTTGTAAAAAGTGTTGCTGGATCCCTAGATAACGTTGAGCGCATAGTCAAAGTAGTAGGTTTTGTTGCTGTGACGCCTGATTTCACTGATGCTCCAAAAGTAGTTAACGGAGCTTCTGAACTTTTCGTCCAGGTGTTCGGAGATAAGGGAAAACATGCAAGATCTGCTGTAGGAGTGTGCGCGCTTCCTCTTGACTGTTGTGTTGAGGTTGAAGCTGTAGTTCTTCTAAAGGAGTAGGACGAGAAGTGGGGCATCTCCAGAGTGTGCGGAGCACAAGGCAAGAGGAGGGATGAGTCTGAGCATTGATTATAGCGAGTCGTACTATAAGGCTCTCAAGGTTTTGAGTGAGTCTTCTATGCCCATAGGAGCGTGGAACCTTAGTCGATTAATGCTTGAAGAAGGAATAACTGTTTCGGAAGCTACAGCAGGTAGGATTCTGAGAGAACTTGAAGACAAAGGGTATGTACGCGCCGAAGGCAGAGTAGGAAGGGTAATTACTTCTTCAGGCAAAGAGATTCTAGAAGAATGGAGGAAGGCTGAGGCGCAAAACAGAACTCATACTGCTTTTCTAGAAAGCCTGAAGATTACGGATAAGCAGGAATTGATTGACGTATTGGTTGCGAGGAGGGCCATCGAAACTGAGACGGCGTATCTGGCTGCTCAGAATGCAACTGCCCAAGATGTGCAGAAAATCCAACGCATAATTGAGGAGCATGAGCAGCTGCTGGCATCTGGCAACTCAGGAGTTGAAAAGGACGTAGAGTTTCATCGAGCGTTGGCTGCTGCTGGAAAGAACAAGGTGCTCTTAAGCGCCCTTGAGGTGATCTACCACGATCCCGAGGTTGGCCGTGCGTTGGAGCACATCAGGTCGAAAATGGGATCGCGGATGGTAGAGGATCACAAGCGCATAGTTGAGAAGGTGGCCGCAAAGGATAGGCAGGGCGCAAGAGAAGCTATGGCTTTTCACATAGATAGCGTTATAAAAGACGTGAATACATACTGGGCAGAAATGGTCGGCCCTCAAGGAGGAATCGAAAATGTCAGCGAGAGATCGGATTCTTGATGGATGCGACCTTGAGACGTTTATTGTTTGCGATGCCGTTGAAGAAGGAAAAAGTCTGGGGTTAAGGCTTATGGCGGAACTGGGATTCGATGACGCAGACGTGGTGTTCTGCGAGATGGGGGGACCAGGTGTAAGGATAAGGTTGCGAGGTTACGTCTATAGACCGGCTGCGGAATACAGATGGTACGATCAGGAGGCAGATTCTATTGAATGAACCGAAGAAAGTGTTGTTGGCTCCCCTTGACCCTGTTCACGACGTGGGCCTCAAATTAATTAGAAAGAAACTGATGGATAGAGGACACGAAGCCGTGCTGTTGCCCCCTGACCTGACTCCAGAGGAAATTGTATCCCGCGCTCTTGAAGAGAAACCTGATTTCATCATGGTAAGTCGGGCTCTTAGCTACGGTACTTCAGAACTTCTGGCGAAATTTGTAGACTTATGCGATGCTGCTGGACTTAGGCCTAGAACCAAACTTGTGGTGGGTGGATTGAGCATGCGCCCTGAAATGGCTCAAGAATTGGGATTTGACGCAGGGTTTGGGCCCGATGCTCCTGCAGAAGCAGCTGTGGATTACGTAGAAGGAAAAGAAATTGTATCCATAGTCGGCACTAGACCAAGATCCAAAGTAGATTTGACCCAGGGTTATACTTACGAGTTTTCAGATAAAGAAATTGGAGATCTGTGCATTCAAGCGGCAAAGCAGCTGTTAGATTGGGCAGAAGAAAGAACCAGTCCAGGTATACGGAGAGCCCAATTAAGATTAGAGATGGAAGAGGCCAGATCTAAAGGGAGAAGCGAGGATGTAGACAACCTTCGAGCTGAGTATGCCAAGATTTGTTCGGGAGAGGTCAAACAGTGGTACCAAACAGGGGAGCCTGTTTCTCACACCCGCCCCCTAACCCGGAAGGAATTGAAAGAAATTGAATTGCTGAGCGAGAAGAAAGATCATATGCAATTCCCTGTATCCCAGGATATTCTCAATGATTACAACGTGTTCATTCAGTACGGAACAGGATGTCCCGAAATGGATGCTTACCACAGTATTGTGTCTATCGCGTGGGGTGCTAGGGGAGTGGTCCACTTCGACCCTTCCTGGGGTGCAAGAACTGAAGGTTTACTGGAGCAGGCCTGGAGTCACGAGCATGATGGTACAGTAATTACTTTGGACAACTTGAACCTTATAAAAAAGGCATTGCTTCCGGGAACATTGTGGCAAGTGCGCGCACATAGGGGGTTGAACACCCCGGAGACCGTTGTTTTGGCTCATTTGGCCGGTGCAGATCTTACCAAGATAAACATGGTTTATGGAAGTTTAGGTGCAGGAACTGATCCAGAGAGATTGGTAGTAGACGGGGTAGAATCTATGAAACTTGCGGCTAGATACAACCTACCATACGATGTTGTAACAAATGAAGAGTTGTGTGGCGTTCCTGCTGCAAAAGCTTTCGCTGGGATGTTAGTAGTTGCTACCGCAGGTGTTCTTTTAGGAGGGAGACCCTTCCTTCAGCCACTTTTTGCTCATTCGCCTGAAGCTATAATCGCGGGAACAATGGATGACAACTTTATAGATTTTAATGTGGCTAAGATGAAGGTTCTTTCTTCCATCATAGATGCACCTATATGGCCAGGGGCTCCTGTGGGATTCTTGACCCAGTCCCAAGATAGGTGTCAGTCTTCAGTGATGACGGCTCTTCATGCTGCTCTTGCTTTAGACTCAGGGGCTATCGCAGTTACTATTGCGTCGTCTGACGAAGCTTACGCCGGTGGACCAATAACTGTGCCTGCGCGGATAGATACCCTAAAAGCCACCGCTGCTGCACTGAGGTTTTTCGGTAAGGGCGGCATATCTCCGACAGCAGAAGTTGACAAAATGGCGTGTGATCTTAGGAATGACATTCTAGACGTCCTTAACAAATTAGTTGCCCGTGGAGATTTTGTAGCATCTCTTTACGAAGGCATATTGGGTGATAGAGAAGACGGAGCCTATCCAGGAAGAGCAGGTAGAGGAACTGTTACCCTGAAAAAGGTGTAATACGTAGAATTGATGGAGGAACTATATGAGGGTTGTTATTGGAGTTGCAGGGACTGCTAAAAACACCGGCAAAACTACAACTCTTCTTGCAATTACTAAGTGTTTTCATAGTAAAGGAAAAAATATATTTCTGACCAGCATAGGATATGATGGCGAAGATTTTGATAACATTACCGGGCTTCCAAAACCTAGGATATTTGTTCCCGCAGGAGCCATGGCGGCCAGCGCTTTATCTTTGCTGGAGTCGTCGGATGCTGAATTTAAGGATTTGAAGTATACGGGTGTAAATTGCGCTTTGGGTCCTGTTTTTGTGGGAATAGCAGGTACCAGTGGCAAGGTCGTCTTGGCGGGTCCTACAAATGCGGCGGATCTGGTTTCAGTTATTGATTTTTCACCTGAAAATAGTGCTGTCCTGCTAGACGGTGCTTTTTCCAGACTGTCCCCTATGGTAGCAGCTGATTCGCTGGTTTTAGCTACAGGGGCTGCTAGAAATGAGGATCCTAGGAAAGTGGCACGGGAAATAAATGCTATTTACCGAGTTATGTCTTTGCCTGAAGTGCCCCACCAAAATTGTGGCGACCAGGCGGTTGCCGTGGGCGGAGAAGTGCTAAGAATTTCAGGTGGGCTGTTCCTTCCTGGACAGGGCCGCAAGATGTTGAGAGATTTGGACTTAAGTAGAACCTACAAGGTCTTGCACGTTGAAGGGATTGTGAATCCATCGGTATTCCTTGAAGTTCTAGACGCTTTGGGTGTTTCCAAGCATACCCTGAGCGAGAGTCGTAGTCCAGTATTATTCGTTTTCGATCATCCTATCATGCTGTTGCTGTCTGGAAATGTTATATTATGGGAAAGGGTTCTGGATCAGATTTCGAGGATGGGCTTTGGTGTTTGCGTAAGAAAGTCTATCAATTTCTTAGGGGTAACAATTAATCCTTATACCCTTTCCCAGTTGGAAAACGGCAAGTACGAGGCCGG
>DGFF01000113.1:5309-6664 GCA_002391545.1 Candidatus Fermentithermobacillaceae bacterium UBA3907
TGAGGATTTGAAAAGGATCAGTTGCTATGGATACAAAAGAGAAACCTATACGGCTTTCGAAGTTTTTGGCTCAAGCGGGAATATGTTCTCGCCGTCGTGCCGACGAACTTATCCAAGAGGGAAGTGTAGTTGTAAATGGCCAGGTGGCCGTTTTGGGCCAAAAAATTGTTCCCGGCAAGGATGAAGTTTGCGTCGAGGGGCAGCAGGTTTCTGGTGCAGAGCCTAAGGTTTATATAATGCTAAACAAACCTCCAGGGTATCTAAGCAGTTGTTCAGATCCCTTTGGAAGGCCAACCGTGTTATATCTAATCCCCCAGGTGAAACAAAGGGTTTATCCCGTTGGTCGCTTGGATTTGGATTCAGAAGGATTGCTTCTTCTCACTAATGACGGTACATTAGCTTATTTTCTCACACATCCCAAATACCAGGTGGTTAAGGAATATGTGGTTGATATAGAAGGTGAGACGCGCCATGACGACATAAATCGTTTATTATCAGGTATAGTCATTGACGGTGTGAAAGTGTATCCTGATTATGCAAGGTTCTTAAGGAGTCCAGACAATATAAAGCGCATTGTAATAGGTGTGCACGAGGGGCAGAAGCATCTGGTTAAACAGTTGTGTTTTGCTTTGGGTTATGATGTTAAGCGGCTTTTAAGAACTAAGATGGGCCCACTTAGTCTTTCTGGATTAGACAGCGGAAAATGGCGTTATTTAGATCCTAAAGAAGTGAATGCTTTGTACAAAACGGCGCTAGCAGGACAGGAAGGGGAGCACAATGGCGGAAAACCAAAAAATCAAATTTCAGACAGTTGATGACGTTAAGAAATTTGCACCAGATAAAAACAGGCTCTTTTCTGCGACCCATGAAGAGATTATCTCAGGAGCGACGGCTGACGTATACTTTGTTCGTACCAATGAGATACTGAACAAAGAAGGCAAGGCGGATACGTGTGTGACAGTGGAGATATTCCCAAGTCGGCCAGGCATACTAGCAGGTATGGTTGAATGTTTATATCTTCTGGATGGGCTTTCGCTAGAAGTTTGGGGGCTTGAAGAAGGGGAAAGCTTCGAAGCAAAGGAACCGGTCATGCGAATCAAAGGCCCGTACTCAGTTTTTGGGGCTTACGAGACTGCTCTTTTGGGCATTTTGGCAAGTTCTTCTGCGTGGGCTACAAGGGCTAGAGAATGTAGAGAAGCAGCCATGGATAAGCCATTCTTTTGTTTTGGTGCCAGACACACCCATCCCGCGGTAGCGCCAGTCATGGAACGGGCAGCAGTTATCGGCGGAGCCAACGGCGCTGCATGTATTTTAGGAGCCAAGTTTTTGGATTTGGATCCTGCAGGTACTATACC
>DGFF01000132.1:0-503 GCA_002391545.1 Candidatus Fermentithermobacillaceae bacterium UBA3907
AGTTCTTTCAATTCTGGGGGAAAGTCGAACGGGCTTTCGTTTGTGTTTAACCGTACTTCATAAGCGTGGAATGGTTCGGTGATAGGTTTCAACTTTTTGAGATCATCCCTGAATGCTATTTGCATGGTACGGTTCACCTCCTATCTTGTAATTGTTTTGAGGTTCCTACTGCTTGTGCCCGGAGATGCCTGATCTAGGCCCGCACTAAAATTCAAGCAAGGAGACCAGCGCTGGCACATTAATGTGACATGTATCACATTGTAGATTCACCACAATTTTAAACTTCTACGAGAACCTCAGAAGTTCCTTCCTATTTTTGTGAGTACTCTTTGTAGATTATTTTCCAGGAGGATTTGAGCAACATAATTCTCTGGTAGCAGAAACAAAAAAGTTACTGTAAATGCCAACGTCCGCAGTTTCATAGATGATCTATTTTAACTACGGACGCGTTGGGTCACATATTATCCTTCCATTATTTCCCTAAGTCGTTCCACGAAAAGGTC
>DGFF01000132.1:688-5442 GCA_002391545.1 Candidatus Fermentithermobacillaceae bacterium UBA3907
TACCCTCAAACAATTCTCAAGAGACGGCCTGTCCGAATAGTTTCTTACGCCTATCCCCCTCTTTTTGGGGCTTGATTGATCTTTGTCATCAGTTAATGGTTCTGCTAGCTTTGCCAGTACTTCTTCTGCAGGCTTTTCTGTACGAAACAGCATAAAGTTAGTGTCAGATGGGAAGGGCTGAACTCCTTTTATCTTAGAAAGGGCTTCGAACATTCTTTCTCTTTCTTCGATAACAAACTCAACAAATTCCTTCCTGTAATCGTCGTTCTCCAAAGCTACTTGGGCCACAGTAACAGACAAGGAATTTACATTGAAAATCTGCCTGACCTTGCTCAATTCGCTGACTATCTCAGGAGTAGTAATGGCGTAGCCTAGCCTGATTCCTGCTAAGCCAAATGCTTTTGAGAAAGTTCTCATGATGATCACGTGGTCATACTTGTCCAGCATGTAAAGGGCGTCAGGATTTCCAAAGTCCCAATATGCTTCGTCTATGGCTACCACCATTTTGCTGGCTTTTACAATAGATTCTATTTCTTCCATAGGGAAAGCATTACCAGTTGGGTTGTTGGGATTGCACAGGAACAAGATGCCAGGTATGCCCTGATCTTCTGCATGACTTCCTTCAAATGTGGTGGCTTCCTCGATGAGCCTGGGAACATCCAGTTTGAACCCTTCCAAAAGGGGAACACCCACAAAGGGGACCCCCTCAGCAATGGCACTCATCTCATATGATTCGAAAGTAGGCACATGAGCTACCGCCTTTGCGCCGATTCCGAATGCTCTCACGCACAATCTAATCATTTCGTCCATGCCATTTGCTATTGCTATTCTATCGGGGTCTACATTGTGATAAGAAGCTAAGGCCTGCCTAAACCGTTCGATATATTCCCCAGAGTAGCGGTTGAAGTCGGTCTCGGCTAGGCGCTTAAGAGCCAGTTCTTTCAATTCTGGGGGAAAGTCGAACGGGCTTTCGTTTGTGTTTAGCCGTACTTCATAAGCGTGGAATGGTTCGGTGATAGGCTTCAACTTTTTAAGATCATCCCTGAATGCTATCTGCATAGTATCGTTCACCTCCTATCTTGTAATTGTTTAATTCTTCTAAGGTTCCTATAGCTTGTGCCGGGAGGTGCCTGATCTAGGCCTGCACTAAAGTTTTAGACGACGAGACCAGCGCTGGCACATTAATGTGATATACATCACGTTGTAGTTTCACGGCGGAATAAACTTCTACGATAACCTTTGAAAACCCTCTAATTTTTCACGAGCGCTTTTTGTGTGCAGGTTTGCGAAGGGATTTACGATCTTTTGGGCGAAATTTAACCTGTTGACAAAACTTTAGGTGGAAAACGGAGGGGTAATATGATCTATCGAGATTTTGCCCATATAATCGAGAGAGCCAAACTTTCAGGTAGAAGGGGAACCGCTGTAGTAGCCGGTGCCCATGATTTGCACGTGATAGAGGCTATTGCTCGGGCTTCTGAGGAAGGGTTGGCTGATGCTGTGCTCATAGGCGATGCTGAGCGGATTTTCAGATATCTTGACTCGCTTTCGATTGATAAGTCCCAATACCCAGTGGTTCATGCAGTTGACCAAGAAGATATGTGCATTAAGGCAGTTGAATACGTAAGGGGCGAATCTTCAGGGTACCTTGTAAAAGGTGTGGTTGAGACCAGTGAACTGTTGCGACAGGTGGTAAACAGGGAACATGGTTTGCGTACAGATCGCAAGATGTCCCACCTCGCATTTTATCAGATTCCTTCATATCCCAAAGTGATAGTTGATACAGATGGTGGAGTGATTCCTTACCCTACTCTCGAAGAGAAGAAGGAAATAGTTTTGAATGCTGTTGAAACGTTGCATGTTTTGGGTTATGAGAATCCCAAAATTGCAGCTCTTTGCCCAGTGGAAAAAGTGAATCCCAAAATTATTGAAACTGTGGATGCTGCAGAATTGAAGAAGATGAATTTGACGGGAGAAATTACTGGCTGCGTTATAGAAGGACCCATTTCCTACGACCTTGCGTTTAGCAAGGAAGCAGCTGAGATCAAGAATTTCGATTGTCCCTATTCGGGGGATTTTGATGTGGTACTGGTGCCTAATATGGCCGTAGGCAACATAATGGGTAAGTCATGGTCTATTACTGCAGGTGCGCTAATGGCTGGCATCGTTGTAGGCGCTAAAGTGCCTGTAGTTATCACTTCGCGTATGTCAAATGCCCAAGAGAGATTCACGTCTTTGGCCCTGGCATGTTTAATTTCTGGAAGGGGTGCTGAAAGGTGACCAGAATTCTTGTGATCAATCCAGGGTCAACGTCTACTCGAGTTGCTGAGTTTGAAGAAGAACGCATGCTTTGGAGCGTGACTGTTGAACATCCTCCAGAGATTTTAGAAAACTATGACACAGTGAACGATCAGTTTGAAATGCGCAAAGAGGCAGTAAGAAAAGTTTTGGAGGAAAAAGGTGTAGCATTAGAAGGGTTAGACGCTGTTGTTGGTCGCGGAGGTTTATTGCCTGGTGCAAAGCCAGGTGCCTACATTGTAGACGACAAGCTTGTAGAGGAACTAAAATACAATGCTTTGAAAGACCATGCATCAAATCTAGGTGCGTGGTTGGCCTATGACATAGCCTTCCCTTTAGGTATTCCTGCATTTATTTATGATCCTGTAACTGCTGACGAAATGATTCCTTTAGTTAGAATTACGGGACTTGTTGAGATACAACGCATGGTTATGGTGCATAACCTTAACATGCGGGCTGCGGCCATACGCGTGGCGGAAATTCACAACCAAAAGTACAGTGATTTGAACATCATTGTAGCCCATTTAGGCAGCGGTATTACCTTAAGTTTACATAGCAAAGGAAGAGTTATCGATACGGTTACAGATGACGAAGGACCTTTTTCTCCGGAACGTGCAGGCGGACTACCGGGTTTTCAACTTATAAAGATGGCTACGTCTCCTGGTCAAACTTACGATTCTATGATGAGAAAAGTTCAAAGAGAAGGCGGGCTCATGTCTCATTTAGGTACGCGAGATGCCCGCGAAGTTGAAAAGCGTATAGATGCAGGTGACAGCTATGCCGCTTTAGTGTACGAAGCTATGGCTCTAGATGTTGCCAAGGCAATTAGCCGTCTTGCAGTGACTGTGTGTGGAGATGTAGACTACATAGTTCTGACTGGAGGGATTGCCTACTCCCAGCGATTCACCGATTGGATTATACAGCGGGTGTCGTTCATTGCTCCTGTTTGTATTGTTCCAGGGGAAAATGAAATGGAAGCGCTTGCATTGGGAGGCTTGCGCGTGTTGCGTGGGCAAGAAACAGCTAGAGTATGGGCGCCCGAAATTCAAGCAGACATAGTATCTATGCATTAAACGTAGTTATTACTATAGTCATTTTTCGGATCTATCTTGCAGATCTTTAGAGGGCGTGCCTGCAACCCATGATAATTTCCTATATCTAATTGCAGTCAGAATGAATCGTACGAAAAGGTCTAACGTCATTCCTAGCCATACGCCTGTTATACCCATCCCTATTGGGAAGGCCAGCAAATACGCTAAGGGGAGTCTTACGCCCCACAATCCGATAGCTGCAATAATCATAGGTGTTTTCGTATCTCCGCTTCCTCTTATGGCGCCGTTTAGCACACCTGCTAGCTGTTGAGGAATCTGGGCTGTAGCCATTAGCCGTAAATAGATAGATCCTAAAGCAATCACTTGCATGTCGTTGGTTAGGAGTGACAATATTTGTTTAGGAAAGAAAAACAATACTGATGCAGTGACCAAAGTAATAAGCACTGCCCAACGAGAAAGTTCAGAAGTGTATTTCTTTGCAAGGTGAGCATTTCTAGCTCCTATAGCCTGTCCTACTAAGGTGGTAGCGGCGATAGAGAAGCCTGCTGTCGGCATGTATGATAGACTCTCAGCGTTTAGGCCCAGCTGGTGAGCCGCCAAAGCTACAGTTCCAAAACCTGTTATGTATAACGTCAATATTATGGCTGCAGCTTGCCAGAAAAGAGACTCTGCTGCCGAAGGGACACCCATATTCAAGATTTTAGATAGTTCGCCCTTATCAATAGTCCATCTTGACCTGAACGAAAGAGACAATTTTGACGTAGGCCTGCTAATTGCTATCATCGCTACAATGGCTCCTGTCCATTGGGCTATAACTGTCGCTATACCTGAACCGGTGATCCCCAATGCGGGCATGCCCAGGTTACCGTAAATGAGAGCCCAATTTCCGATGACATTGACGATGTTAACGAATACTGCGACTACTAAGGGAGTTCGTGTATCGCCTGATCCTCTTAAAGCGGCACCAATAGCGGTCATGATAGCTACTGCAGGCATGCCCCACACAACTATTCTCATGTAGTTGATTCCTGCACTGAGCAAGTCTGGCTCAGGATCGAATATTCTGAGAACGTTAGGAGCAAATATAGCGAAAACTACTGCCAGAGCTAAGACGCTCAATGTACCGAAGAAGATTGCTTGCATTGCGATAATGCGTGCCCTTTTGGTGTCATCGGCCCCTATGGCTTGCGCTATATGTACAGTGGTTCCTGTAGAAATAGCCTGGAAGAAAGCCCATCCTATTTGAATGGCTCTGTTAGATAAACCTACTGCACCGATGGCAACCGCTGATAGGTGGCCAACCATCGCCGTATTTACAAAGCCTACGCCCATTTGGAGAAGACTTTCCATTGTGGCGGGCCATAACAAATTAAAGATTGTTGTGCGCATCTCTTTAGCAGAAGG
>DGFF01000063.1 GCA_002391545.1 Candidatus Fermentithermobacillaceae bacterium UBA3907
TGTTTCCTATCATAATCACGTTAATTGCCGGGTTCATCGCCCCAGTGAGCTTGGCTTTGATCGGCTCTTTGATGTTTGGAAATCTCCTTAGGGAAGCGGGTGTTGTCGACAGACTTTCCAAGTCAGCCCAAAATGAACTTAGCAATCTTGTAACTTTGCTCTTGGGAATTACCATTGGATCTACCATGATCGCGTCAGAGTTTCTTACACCCAGCACCTTATTGATAATAGGAATGGGTCTTGTAGCTTTCGTTTTAGACACTGCAGGCGGAGTGATTTTTGCTAAAATCCTGAACCTTTTTCTCAAAAACAAAATCAACCCTATGATCGGAGCTTGCGGGATATCCGCATTCCCGATGTCGGCAAGGACTGTGCACAAAATGGCACAGGAAGAAGATCCTGGCAACTTCATCTTGATGCAGGCTGTTGGGGCAAACGTAGCAGGGCAAATCGCATCAGTAATCGCAGGCGCCCTAATACTGTCGCTTGTGAAATGAAGCATGGGGACGGTTCTCGTGCTTCCGGAGCGCAAACGACTATGGGGTGAGTCACGACTGGAATACGAGAGTTTAGGAGGTTTTGCGTATGGACGTGTTGAAGGAAACTTTGAGAATCACAGGCATTTCTATGGCGACCATTTTTGCTACTATCGGAGTCATCTATGTGGTTATTAAGGCTTTGATGGCCTTAGATAGTAAGTGAGATAGGTCCTGGGTTTCTAGGGCGTTTGAAACAGGAGTTCACCATACCTATGTTGCCTGAACAGGGGGGGTACGGTTGTACATTTTATGGACGGTCGTTGCTGTTCTTTTGATCATGGCTATTCCCGTTGCCGAATTGGCAATTATGATTGAGGTGGGTAGGCGGATAGGAACTTGGTGGACCCTGCTTATTGTAATATTTACAGCGATCTTGGGTGGGGTACTTCTTGCGTTATTTGGTAAGGGTTTGATTGAAGAAATAAAGGCAGAGCTGGGCAAGGGACGTCTACCCAAGATCCAGATAATCGATGGAGTTTTGATTTTTGCAGGCGCAGTTCTGCTAATAATTCCTGGATTTCTAACAGACGTGCTAGGCATTTTGCTTCTGATTCCGCCGACAAGAAAGCCTATTAGAAACGGGATTCAACGCTTTATTGAGCGATATATCTACATAGACCTGTGATCGGACAGGTGCGCTACTATCAGTTACTTTCCATTGCAGTGAATTCTGGCATTTTTGAGCAGTTATGATGATGGAGCCATTCTGTTGCTCCACATGGCTACTAGGCTAAAAGTTTTGCTCCTCTATGCTTAGACGTTTTTCGAGGCAAAAAATGGTGCCGGGGGCGGGAGTCGAACCCGCACGGGGGGCTACCCCACGCGATTTTGAGTCGCGCATGACTGCCAATTCCATCACCCCGGCAACAGCATGAACATTTTAACACGGCTCGATTAAGTCTACAAGTAAGCTACAAGGAAAAAGCAGGGGCAGTGCCCCTGCTTTTTGCATGCTACAGGCGATTAATACCCTAATAGCGTTTCGATTTCCTCTTCGTGATGCATCTCTTCGCCGATTATATGGCGGACCACATGGAATGTATTTGGATCTTTGACTTCAGTCTGTAGGAACTTTATGAGTTGTGCGTAAACGTCTATTGCTCCTTTTTCAGCTTCGTGAACGCTTTTCAGTAGCGCCACATAGTCCCCTCTGTCTTCAGGTATATTTATTTTTGGATAATTTGCATTCTTTGTTATAGCGTCCCAATCATCTAGAGGTTCCCCTCCGAGCTGAATAATACGCTCGGCCAATTCTTCAGAGTGTTCTAGTTCTTCATTTGCAATTTCAATTAGTTGATCTGCTATTGTGTTAGCGTGGATACCTTTGACTAACATAGCAGCAGTCTTGTAGTAAAAGTAGGCTATTAATTCGTCAGCATAGGCTTTGTTCAATAATTCAATTAGGTCATCAACACGTTCTCCTACTAGTTCTCTGGTTTTCTCTGCCACTTCTATCCCCTCCCTAATAATATTTGACACCTTCACGAAGTAATTTTACCTTAGAGTTCCTTTTTTAGCAACATGCTACCAAGAAGATCGCAATACATTCGCCGTATAACCTTATTTAGGTAGCGTCTTTAGTTCATTTTCTCTTTCAGATATGTTTTGGCGAATGCCCTATGGGCAAAACCTAGGTTGAACTTATGGTTACTATTCTATGGCGTCACTGCCTTATATGGTGTGTTAACATATTCTTAGAAACTACTTTCAGAGAATATAAGACGAGATGCGCAAGGGTAACTTGGTGAGAAGTCTGCATATCCCATGCAGCTAGGAAGAATTTCAACTAAGACGAGGTGTGAAATGAAGGTATACATTACCCGCAAGATTCCTGATGTTGCTGTTTCCCTACTAGAATCTTGCTTCAACGTTTCCATGTGGCCACACGAGGATTCCTGTGTACCTAGAGACGTCCTCTTAGGGGAAGTAAAGGATGCTCACGGTCTGCTTTCGATGCTAACAGATAAGATAGACACGGATTTGCTGATGCATGCGCCCAAACTAAGGATTGTAGCAAACATGGCGGTTGGTTACGACAACATCGATGTTTCTGCTTGTACTAAAAGGGGCATTCTAGTCACAAATACACCCGGGGTACTTACAGATGCCACGGCTGACCTTGCGTTTGGACTTTTGCTAGCTACTGCACGACGTATCCCAGAGGCCCAAGATTATCTTAAGGCCAATCTGTGGAAAACATGGGCACCCATGCTTCTTACTGGGCTTGAGGTGTGGGGTAGGACAATAGGAATACTTGGGATGGGCCAGATAGGAACTGCGGTTGCCAGACGGGCCAAGGGTTTCAATATGCGGATCTTGTATTATTCTCGCAGTCGAAACTTGAGTGCAGAAGAAGAACTTGGCGCAGAGTATGTAAGTCTTTCACATCTCCTTCAAGAGTCCGACTTTGTTAGCATACATTTACCCTTATCTGAAGAAACACGAGGGTTAATAGGGGAACATGAACTTAGCCAAATGAAGCCTACTAGCGTTTTAATCAACACAGCTAGGGGAGAGATTGTAGATGAAGAAGCCTTGGTAAAGGCCCTACGCGAAAAGAGGATATGGGGTGCAGGGCTGGATGTGTATAGCCAAGAGCCAATTCCTAGTGATAGCCCCTTGTTGGAGCTAGATAACGTAGTTTTATTGCCTCATATTGGAAGCGCTACTGTAAAGACTAGAACAGAAATGGCCCTCTTAGCTGCGGGAAACATACAAGAATATTTGCTATCGGGAATACCCTTAACGCCGGTAAACCCTGAAGTCCTTAAGTGATGAAGCAAACTGATAAGGAAACTGAACGAAAGAACCTTGCTTTTTAAGTGCTAACGTGCCATGATAGATGTCAGACAACATACTGACAGACAGTAAAAAAGATGAATCAGACAAGCGGCTTAATCTAGGAAATTGGACGGCGAGGGATTAAATGGAACAAGGAATCATATTTAACATCCAAAAATTTTCTGTACACGATGGTCCCGGTATAAGGACTACAGTATTTATGAAAGGGTGTCCGTTGCGATGTAAGTGGTGTCACAATCCAGAAGGCCAAGTTCAGGGTAAAGAACTGGTGACATATGGGTCGAGATGTTTGGGATGCGGTAGCTGCGTAGACGTTTGTCCTACGGGCGCCATATCAATAAGGGAGGCAAATGATAAGGAATCAACAGGAGTTGCCGCGGATAACCTAGGTGTAGCAAAGCCTCATGCTCGAGCGATCACAGATAGGGCAAAATGTATTGTGAGTGGCGCATGTACAGAAGTTTGTCCTACGGGCGCCAGAGAAATTGCAGGCAAGATCGTTTCATCTAGTTGGGTAATGGAGGAGGTCGTAAAAGATCGTATCTTCTATGATCAATCTGGAGGAGGCGTCACTTTTTCAGGTGGAGAGCCGCTCATGCAACCTAACTTTTTGTACGAGTTGTGCACAAAATGCAAAGAAGAAGGAATTCACGTTGCGGTAGACACATCAGGTTGCGCTTCCTGGGAAGTGCTTGAACGCATAGCGCTAGTTACAGATATGTTCCTTTACGATGTAAAGATGATAGATGAGGCACAGCATGTTAAATACACAGGTGCGTCCAATAAGTTGGTGTTGGAGAACCTAATTCGCTTATCTGAAGCGCACGCGGATATTGTAGCCAGAATTCCTATTATTCCAGGTGTAAACGACGACGACAAAAGCGTTGACGACCTAGGTAAGTATCTGTCTACGACCACCGTCAAAAGAGCAGATCTTCTCCCGTACCACAGTATAGGTGCGGACAAGTACGACAGGTTAGGAAGGATTTATGAATTGTCAACTACTCCTGAACCTACAGAGGAGAGAATGCTAAACATAAAAGAGAGTCTTGAAGGTTTTGGGTTGAAAGTGAGAATAGGAGGATAGCCTATGAGAGATAGAGTTGCAAGATTAAGGAGCGCAAGCATTGATTCAGTTCCGAGCTTGTCCCTGTCTCTTATACACATCT
>DGFF01000056.1:0-164 GCA_002391545.1 Candidatus Fermentithermobacillaceae bacterium UBA3907
CGGAGGGGGTGGGATTCGAACCCACGGAGGGCTGTGAACCCTCAGCGGTTTTCAAGACCGCCGCATTCAACCGCTCTGCCACCCCTCCACGAAATCTACGTGCGATAACCTGCCATAGCTTGGGAGCAAATGCTCCCGAACGCAAATATTATCATACCAAATCT
>DGFF01000056.1:498-17613 GCA_002391545.1 Candidatus Fermentithermobacillaceae bacterium UBA3907
GCAAGGCTCCTGGTAATCCCCGCTCCATCTCCTATAGCGTACAAACCATCTATTTCCGAGGCCATGTCCTTATCCACTGTCACTCTAGCAGAATAATACTTAACCTCAACCCCATATAAAAGAGTGTGCTTTGCCCAAACTCCTGGCATAAATTTATTCAAGACTTCTAGCATCTCTAAGATATTCTTTACGTACCTGTATGGCAACACCAAGGTAAGATCTCCTGGCGTAGCATCTTTTAATGTTGGTTCCACCATGCTCTTGGCGATACGCCCGTGGGTGGACCTGCGCCCTTCTAGAAGATCTCCCAGACGCTGAACTATAACTCCTCCACCTAACATATTGGCGAGACTGGCAATGTACTTCCCATAAGCTATGGGTTCTTTAAAGGGCTCTGTAAACGTCTTAGACACTAGTAACGCGAAATTAGTGTTCTCAGTTTCCTTATTTGACCACGAATGCCCGTTTACAGTGATAACACCATCTGTGTTTTCTACCACCACTTCGCCCCTAGGACACATGCAGAAAGTCCTTATCAGGTCGTCGAAAGAATTGGAATAGTAGTGGATCTTTGGTTCCCACACCTTTTCGGTTATATGGTCTGCTACCACAGCAGGGATCTCCACTCTTACTCCAATGTCAACAGGATTAATAGTTTGGCTAAGCCCTAATCTTTTGGCTTCCTCAGAAAACCAGGCAGACCCTTCTCGTCCAGGAGCTACAATGAGATAGCGGCATCGCTCTTCCCCGCCACCTTTTAGAGCCACACCCTGAACCTTATCACCATCAACCAATATCCTTTCCACTTCTGCCCTAGTCCTTATAGCCACTTTGGGCTCTAAGTATAGATACATGTTGTTTAGGATCCTAGGGCAGTTGTCGCTTCCTAAGTGCCGAATTCGGGCAGGAATTAGTTCCAAGCCACATGCCGCAGCCTGGCGGACAAGTTCATCTGTACTCTCTTTATCTGTCCCGAACACCCGGCCTGTCGCGCCAAATTCAACCCACATCTTGTCCATGTAGTCTATAAGTGACAAAAGTTCATTTTTGGAAACGTATTCATCGAGGAACCCCCCGAACTTATTCGTAAGGGTCAGTTTGCCATCGCTAAAAGCTCCGGCTCCTCCCCATCCAGATGTTATAGCGCACGGCGAACAGTTGGCACATCCTCCCATTATCCCTTCTCTGGGACAGCGTCTAGACTCAAGTTCGAATCCTTTTTCCAAAATCAAAACAGATAATTGGGGAGATATTCTGGTCAGCTCAAGCGCTGCAAAAATGCCTGCCGGCCCCGCTCCTACTATTATCACATCCCAGTTGCTCAATGGAAAACCTCCTAAGACATTACATGCTGTCTCCCGGTGCATGAATTACATCCAAATCTCCAAACCTGCAAATCTCCCTCGAAAAGAATAGTTTCAAAGATCCTGTAGGACCATTGCGCTGCTTCGCCACGTTGAGCTCTATTGCGTTGTTCTGTTCAAGTTCAGGTTCGGTGTAAAGAAATATCACTACGTCTGCATCTTGTTCTATGGCACCTGATTCCCTCAAATCTGAAAGTACAGGCCTCCTATCCTGCCTCTGTTCCACGGCTCTGGATAACTGGGACATGGCGATAATGGGAACGTCTAGCTCCCTGGCCAATCCTTTAAGAGACCTGGAAATCTCGGAAATCTCCTGTTGCCTGTTTTCCTGTTTCCGCGTCCTCATTAGCTGCAAATAGTCGACCACTACCAGGCCTAGGCCGTGTTCTGCCTTTATCCTTCGCGCCTTTGCCCGAACTTCCATGACCGAAATCCCTGGGGTGTCATCGATGAATATTTTCGCTTCGCTAAGCCGCCCCAACGCAATGGATAACCTCCGCCATTCGTCATCGGTCAAAAAACCGCTTCTCAATTTCTGGCTGTTTATGGCGGCCTCAGAACACAACAGCCTTTGGGCCACTTGCTCCCTAGACATCTCCAGGCTGAAAATAGCTACTGGGCAATCTTCCCTTATGGCCACATTTCTAGCGATGTTTAGCCCTAGGGACGTTTTCCCTACAGCGGGACGTGCCGCAAGTATTATCAAATCAGAAGGCTGAAACCCTGATGTAAGGTAATCCAAATCGGAAAAACCGCTTGACAACCCGACCACGTTGCCTTTATGCGAGGCAAGGTATTCAAGTTTCTCCATGGTCTCAACCAATACGTCTTTGAGATGGACATACCCCTGGGTAGCACGGCGCTGAGATATCTGGAATATGGTTTCCTCGGCCTTATCCAGAATTTCATCCACTTCATATTGGGAGTCGTAAGCGGTGGCTGCGATTTCCGTTGACGCAGCTATCAGGCGCCTCAAGATAGCCTTTTCCGCCACGATTTTGGCATAATATTCCACGTTGGCCGCTGTAGGAACGAAGTTAGCCAACCTTGCAAGCTCGGCTGTACCGCCTATTTTATCTAAATAACCGGCATTTCTCAGATTTTCAGCCACAGTTACTACGTCCACCGCTTCAAGCCTATCTGCCATCTCTGCTATCTGCTTAAATATTATCCTGTGGCTTTCCTTGTAAAAGTCTTCAGGTCTTAGAATTTCAAGCGCCGAAACTACGGCGTTCGCCTCGATAAGCATGGAACCTATAACCGCCTGTTCGGCTTCTAGGTTCTGAGGCGGCACTCTCTCACGTACCTGAGACAACTCAATTCCCCCTCATTTTATCAGGCATAAAAGGACGACTCGCGCCAACGCGGGCAAATGCAATCGAGGGCATCTTTTAGATCTTTCACATATCTAACTTCTATGCCGCGGATTTCTTTAATTCCTTTTTGATTTTCATAAGGTACCACAATGGTCCTCATACCCGCTTGTTTTGCGCCGTATATTTTCTCATATATACCTCCAACCGCCTTAACTTCGCCTGTCAACGATACTTCACCTGTAACTGCCACATCTTGCCTCAAGGGCAAACCTGTTATGGCGGAAAACACAGCCAGAGTTATGGCCAAACCCGCTGACGGTCCATCAATTTGGGCACCGCCGATTATGTTCACATGAATATCCCAGCTGTAAAGATCGATGTCGAAGGTTTTGCGTAAAGCAGAACCTGCATTGAACATAGAATCTTTTACCATGGACCCTGCTGTATCATTTACCCGCAAAGCGCCTTTCCCAGCTTCTCTTGCAGGAAAACTTACAGTCTCGATCTCTATTACAGAGCCTAGGTACCCTAAAACCCCCAGCCCAAACGTTTTGCCAACTTCCTCTGCATCCTTAGCCTTTGCAATGACGCTAGGCTCTATCCTGCCCGTCTCTATGGCTAGCTTTACGTCCTCCTCAGATATGGGCAAATACCCTTTCTCAGGTAGGGCCCCCGCCTTATGCAGTGCAATGGCATACGCATCGGCCAAAAGTCCAACTGCTTTTCTTCCTTCAATGGTATGGTCTGCAATTAGTCGGCACGCTTCTTTCGATATCTTCGCTTTGAGTCTTCTGGCAGCGCCTTTGACTATTTTCACAATATCATCAGGCGTAAGCGCATCGAAGAATACTTCTGCACATCTGGACCTAAGCGCAGGGCTGATTTCAGACGGGTCTCTAGTAGTAGCACCTACCAACACAAAATCTGCCGGTGCGCCCTGACCGAAAAGCCTCCTTACATACTCAGGCACCCTGGGATCGTAAGGATCGTAATAGGACGAATCGAAATATACTCTCTTGTCTTCAAGAACTTTAAGAAGCTTGTTTTGAAGAAGGGGATCCATTTCTCCGATCTCGTCTATGAACAGGATTCCTCCTGTAGCCTCAGTCACAAGGCCCAATTTCGGCTCAGGTACTCCACCCTCGGCCAGTTCACGTCTGGCTCCCTGATAAATAGGGTCATGGACTGAGCCTAAGAGCGGATTGGTTATCTCCCTAGGGTCCCAACGCAAGGTTGAACCGTCTGTTTCTATAAACGGAGCACCCTTTGAGAATGGAGAAAACGGCAGCTTCTTTGCTTCTTCAAGCACAAGCCTTGCAGCTGATGTCTTCCCTATCCCTGGCGGTCCGTACAAAATCACGTGCTGCGGATAGGGGCTGGCTATTTTGGCCAAAAGAGCCTGGATTGCCCTGTCTTGTCCCACGATATCCTGTAATTTTCTCGGCGTTAATATTGACAAAGCAGAGCGAGAAATAGCCCGATCCTCAAGCTGCAATATTGATTCCAGTTTCTTCTGAGTTTCCTGGGTCTCAGGACCGTCGGTCTCAGTCAAGACTTCCTTTCTTATGTCCCACAAGTACTCCTCGTGTTTTTCTTGCATTTTCCTAGTTACCAGGTCTTCAATTTGTTGTTCAATAGCTTGCCTGGCTATCCGTTCTGCAATTTCTTCCTGGCAATCTTCTAGAATTCCAGGAATTTCGGAGTAAGAAGGGGTAGTATCGATTGTAGGATCCTCAAAAACTACTTGCTGCAACGCCACTATTTGCTCGAGCACATTCTGGGACTTCATCCCCTTAAGGGCACCTAGTTTGCCCGCTTTTAAAACAAGTTTTTCGGGCCCATATATATCTGCAAGGTAATCAAACATAGCGCCAACTTGCTGTCTAATTAGGTCCTCGCCGTCTAGCTCCCCTAGTTCGACTGCTTTACGTCCCAAAACTACTCGCCTCCCTCAGGCTGTATATCTACAATCACTTCAGCCTTTACCCCCGGATAAAGCTGAATCTCCACTTTATGTTGGCCCAGTTCTTTCAAGTTTTCTGAAAGAAGCACCTTTCTCTTGTCCACAGATACACCGAAAGTGGACTTGATTTTCTCGGCAATATCAAGTGCTGTAACTGAACCGAATATTCGATCTGGTCCCGCTTTCGCACGGAACACAATGGTTTTTCCGTCTATCTTATCTGCCGATCGCCTGGCCTCACCCAGAAGCCTATCTTCCTTCTTTGCCTGGGCTTCTGCCATATGTTTGTGCTCCCGTACGGCACTTTTCGTAGCGGGTACCGCCAAACCTTTGGGGATAAGGTAGTTACGAGCGTATCCATCTTTGACAGTCACAACATCGCCTCGTACGCCCAATCCGGCAACGTCTTGTTTCAAAATGACATCCATGTCAGTCTCCCCCTCAAATTTCGATCAATATAATTGCGCTGAAAATACACTCTTTATAGGCTGAGATATATATAAAGTCCTGGATAAATAATAATACAATATGCGATTTGGGTTACCAAATTAAGACCTACAGCTCATCTACCCAACCATATCTTAAACGGCGGAAGTCAAAAAGTACATCGCTCAAACCCACAACCATGATCAAGGTGTTAATACCAGAGGTTAAGAAAAGAAACACAACTGCAAGTCCCACTAAAAACCCGGGAAAGCCTGCACGCAGAAGGTAATAAGATACAAGCGAGGCACCTTGGATAAACATAACCAAACACATTACTGAGAATACGTTTTCGCCGATTAAAAGCACAACGTCGTTATTGTATTGCTGCCCCAGAATTAGAGCGATAAAACTAGCTATTGCGATAAATCCTATGTAATCAGGTAAAATCCACTCTGAAAAAGGAGGAAGGGGTTCAACGTGACACCCTATTCTATCCAAAACCCGTCTTCCCACCTCAAAACTGAGGTATGATTGGATCACAGCGCCTGCTAAGACCCCACCAGGGAGCAAGCGTAGCATTTGATTCTTCAAATTCTCCAGATCCCCAAATTGTCCAAGGCTGTCTCGTCCAAGTATCTTTTCCACCGCCGAAGAAGCAGAGCCTAGACTGCTTACGTAAGCATCAAGTAGATCTGAAACGGAAAATCCTCCGATCAGGTACATAGATAAGAAAGACGCAACTATGCCTACAAGAAAGGCTACGCTCGTTAGCAGTATTATGGTCATAGAAGAATATCCCTCTTTGATTGTATAGCCAAAGGTTATTCCGGTGGCTGCAAAGAGAATCCACAATCCTAAAACAGTAAACCAATCCATGAAAAGAAGGAGCGCTAAGCCCGTGACCAGGGAAGATAAGAAACCCCATCTAGTTCCATGTCTGATAACACACACAGCAGATGGTAGTGGCCACAAGAACATAGCTATAGTGCCTAGAATCGGCACATAGTAACCTACGAGTACCAACACTACGCCTATGGCTGCTAGGAGTGCGCTTTCTACTAGTGCCCTTGTCCTTTGTTGTTGCAACCTTTTCGCCCCCAAATTACACAAAGTACCGGATTGGAGATAAACGCATAAAAACCTCCAACCCGGTACTTCCCTTTATTCTACCGTATACGGCATAAGCGCCATTACTCTAGCCTTCTTAATAGCACTAGTCAAAAGACGCTGATGTTTGGCGCAATTTCCAGTTATCCTTCTAGGTAATATTTTACCGCGTTCTGTAATATATCTGCGCAGCTTTGCTGTATCTTTGTAGTCGATGTAAGTAACGCCATCTACGCAAAACGCACACATCCGCTTTTTGGATCTGCGCCCATGTTCTCGCCTCAAACGAAACCCTCCTTCTGAATCCTTAGTACAAATTCACATTCACTCGGTGAAAACCGAATCATCTTCTTCTTGTTCTTCACGATCCTCTTCAAAAACCTCTGATTCATCCTGCCCTCTGGGTCTGCTGTCAAGAAATTGTATCGAATCAGCTATAACCTCCCAGGACTTACGCTTCTGCCCGTCTTTAGTCTCCCAGGTTCTGCTCTGCAACCTGCCCTCTACAGCCACCAAACGTCCCTTATCCATGTACTGGCATGTTACCTCCGCCAGCCGGCCAAATAGAACTACGTCTATGAAATCAGTTTCCTTCTGGCCGCTTTGATTGGGCCGCCTATCTACTGCAAGAGTTATGGTAGTTACAGAAGTTCCGCCTGGAGTAATTCTCAGTTCGGGCTGTCTGGTCAATCTACCTATAAGTATTACGCGGTTGAGCAATTATCTCCCCTCCAAAATTATCTATATCCTACAGTCGTGCTATACATCGCTACTCAAAAACACTCACTCTTCCTCGGTCTCTGGTTCGTCTACAAATTCAGCCTCCGGTTTTTCTTGGTCCCCCGTGCTTCTCTCAGGGCTACTTTCTTCAACTGCTGCTTCTACCTCTCTAAATTTGGAAGCGAGTTCCGGAACGTTGTCAATCCGAGAGATCATGTGTCTTATGACTTCCTGATCAATCTTCATTAGTCGGTCTATCTCATCAACTATATCAGGAGTCCCTTCAAAAACTATTATCAAATAGTTCCCCTCGTGTAACCCAGCGATTTCGTAGGCTAATCTGCGTTTTGCCCACTTTTCAGCTGAGAGCACTGTCCCCCCGTCTTTTATGATCACGTCAGTATACTTCTCAATTACTGCGGCGATCTGATCTTCATCGTAATCGGGGCGGACAATAAATAAGATTTCGTAAATACGCAATATTTGTACCTCCTCCCTTGGACTAAAAATGGCCCCTATTGGGGCGGGAGTAACCGGAAGCTTCCCTCCGCGTCGCTCAACCGGCGCACGACAATTATAAACGTACGACGCGAGAAACTCAAGACGCGTGAGGGCTAAATGTCAGAATTTGCTATTTTTACACGTGCTTTGAATTTAGAAGAAAACTTCTTCCGGTCTAGCAGGATAACTCTACCGCACTGAGTGCATTTCAGCCTCACATCAGACCCTGCAAAAAGCACCTGCCAAAGGTCGTTACCGCAGGCGTGCGCTTTTTTCAGCCTTACTATATCACCTGCTCTAAGAGGAGGATCTAGCAACATTTAATTAGACTCCTTTAGATGCTTTTTTAGCCGCATATCAGTTACATTCTAGGTACTATGCGTGCCAACGCAGGAGGAAGCATTGCTTTGTATATCCCGATGAGAACCGCCACCAAACGGGACGTAGCCAACATTTCCCCCACTGGTTTGAAAACTCCCAAACCAACAAAAGGATACAAAATCCCTACGATTAGGGCCATCCACATAGCAGACAAACATAACTGCAATATGCCGCCTAGAAATCTATTTGCCAAAGACATTGATGTTATCATGCTAAAAGTTCTGGCTACTAATGACCATAGCAATCTCAATAGAATGATAAGCAAAAGGAACACTATGCTGGCAACAAGAATTTGAGATATAAGAAGTGGCAGTATCTGACCCCAGGTAGCCCCCGGTCCTGCAATGGCTTCGACTTGGAGAAAGTGATCCTTTATGAGAGCCGACATCGGTCTTAACCACTCAATCGAGTCTATACCCTGGAAAAATTCGGCCACTGAATTGGGATCGTAAGGTTTCGAGTAATTAGGAAATAAACTGAATACGTCAGCCCATTTTTGGGATAGCTGGGTCACTAATCCTGCCGTCTGCTCCAAATATCCTACTACAGGCCCTGTTAGGAAATATGCGCCAACAAGACCAATCACGGTTCCGGTAACCGCTAGGACTGAGGACCAAAAACCTTTCATGAAACCTTTTACAAAACCGATCCCAAGAATGACCGCAATTATTATGTCTACATAGTTCACGCTTTGCCACCTTCTTCTGTAGCCCTGTAGCGTTTACGAGTGGCTGTCACCGACGAACTCTTCGACCAGCGAAAATAATACCGCAGGTACTGCCGGGCCCCCTGATTTTCCTGTGTACACTGAAATTTGCCCATCTAGGTACCAGGCCATAAGCGCTAACGCAACGCACAGCACCAATTCGAAGAATATTTCCTCTAGGTAAACTGTGTCTAGGCCGTTCCTGCCTGATAATATAACTTTTCCCAAAAGATACACCACGACGAACACAGAGACAAACCATACCCCGTCGCCAACTCCAGATAGCACCTTCTGAGCGGCAAAAGCCACCATAAACAGTATCAAAACGCTCACCCAAGTCTTGGAGCCCAAATCGCACCTCCTGATTGTGCAACTGCCAATAGGAGCCTTACCTCTTATCCCTTAGTCCAAAATCTATCACACTGACAGGCCTAGACGCAATTGACCCTCAAAACATGAAGCCTTGCGCTGGCTGAATCGTTAGGCCAACGCCAAATAGACAAAAAGAGAAATTAGAATGGCTATTGCTCCAAAGAATACAAACTTGCCGATGGTGGAATACTTACGTATCAAATCATACTCTTGGTACGTATAGAGCGCTTTGTCGAAATACCCCAATTGGAGATAGGCTAAACACATGTTATACCTAGGTTCTTTTGCAAATGGATCCGCTACCACGGCTTTCTTATAAAGGTTTAGGGCAGTTTGGGTGCGGCCCAAAAGCAACTCCACATTTCCCAAGTTATTTAAAGTCCTGACGTCTTCTGGATGATGAAATAAAGCGCTGCTTAACAGCCACTCCGCCTTTCCTAAATCTCCTAGCTTGGCATGGCATATGGCAAGCAGGTTCTCATGTCTAATGTTAACCTTGTGAGAGCCTGAGGTTTTCCTTTCCAGTTCGCTAGCTGCCCATTCCAGATTGCCACTTTCTATCATCTTGGCAATTTGCCGCTCAAATAGCACAGGGACCACCTTCCAATAACTATATTTCTACTAATATGCTAAGGTTCCTTCATAAGGTGCTAGGGGAATTACGCAGAAACTGGCAGTATGAGTGTTGGATCAAACGAAAACGTAAGGAGCAGCCTTAGTTTACATCAGGAAAGGTATTTGGCCATTATTTGCCTTACTTCGTCGTCAGAGGTTTGGTCAAACTCTAGATACCACTGTCCTACGGCGTAAAACTCTTGAGGAACAAAAGGACATACGAGTACGTCGGCGTATTCTTCCAAGAGGGCCAAAGTGTTCGAAGGTGCCACTGGCACTGCAAGAACTACGCGATCAGGTTCCTTTGCCCGTACATATTTGAGGGCAGCAAGAGCTGTTAAGCCTGTAGCCAATCCATCGTCTACAACAATTACATCTCTACCTTTTACCTCTTTTGCAGGGTTTCCATTCCTGTAGTACTCAAGTTTTGCCTGAATTTCCCGTTGTAGGGCTTGCGCCTCTTCCCGTATGTAATCTGTATACATAGCCAGTCCCCAATCGCTCAGCACAGTTATGTTGCCGTCTAGGTCAACCGCTGCGATGGCAAACTCAGGGTTAAAAGGCGCGCCAACTTTCTTAGCCATAACTACATCAAGGTCAGCTCCTAGCGCCGAAGCTACCTCGTTGCCGACTATAACACCGCCTCTGGGGATCGCTAAAACTAAGGGGTCATTAAGTTCTATAAATCCGAGGTGTTTGGCGAGTTGTCGCCCTGCGTCCTTTCTGTCTTTGTACAGTCGGACCAACCGCCCTTCATTTTTGTCCCTGTGGTATTTTGTTGATTGGCTTTTCGTTCTCTGCCATCTGAAACGAACCGGTAAATTTGGCGCCTTCAGATACTACCAAACTACCTGAATACACGTCACCTTTTAGAGTCGCAGTAGGTAAAAGTTCCAGCTTTGACGAAGCTTTCACATTCCCAACAACGTTACCTGCAATGATCACATTATTGCCCTCAATCTCGCAATTCAGAGACGCAGTTTCGCCGATCATCACGTCTCCACTGGCTTCAATCTTGCCTTGAACCTTACCGTCAATTCTAATGCTGCCTTTGGTACGGAGGGTACCTTCTACTTCGGTCCCCTTATTCAAAACGCTATCAAATACTCCCGGCCTCTGGCCGCTATCTTTTGGCGTGAACATATCAAAATTACCTCCGTGTGCTATCTAGGAAGAAAATCCATAGGATTTTGGGTTGCGCCGTTTTTATGCACTTCGTAATGAAGGTGTGGTCCTGTGGTCGTACCAGAAGTACCCACATTGCCTATAACGTCTCCTCTTTGCACCTTCTGCCCAACGCTGACTTTTGTTGAACTTAGGTGACTATACATCGTCTGGAACCCGTAACCGTGATTCACCATCACCGTACGCCCATAACCTATTTTGTATCCTACAAATGTAACGGTACCGTAGGCAGCAGCCTTGACTGGAGTACCGTAAGAAGCGGGTATATCCACACCTGTATGGAAATGGGTTCTTCTAGAAATCGGGTGTTTCCTCCACCCATAGCCAGAAGTAACTCTTCCGTTAACGGGCCAAATGTTGGGTACAGACCTTGCGTAAGAGACGACCTCTGTAGCTTTTTCCTCGAGTACCTCAACTTGCTCCTCCAAGTCCCCTACTTGTTCAGCCAATTGATTGGCTGACTGTTCAAGGGCTCCCAGTACAGGCAAAACACCTTGCAGGGGAATAGGCGTTCTACGGTTAAATCCACTTCTTGACGCCACCGCAGCGACTACCTGGTCCGCTCGAGGTACCGGCTCAGGATCCTCGTCAGCCTTTTGGATCGGTTGAATCAGCCCTTCTTGCTGTAGCATACTTATTGCCTGGCTTTCAACCAGTTCTGCCTGGGCAAGCCTTTCTGAAACCTCAGCCAGGAGGGTCTGTATCTCTTCTATCTTTTTCTGTTGGCTATCGGCAACTTCGTAAAGATACGATAACTCTTGGTTTTCTTCTTTTACCTCTTTGTAAGAATTAACAAAGAGGCCTAACCCTGTTAGTGCAACACAGATGCAACAAAGACCAGCAATAAGTGTATTTAAACTTAAGCTGAAGGTACGAGTTTTTCCGTGCGAATACACCACCAAAAAACTAAATCTTCGTTCTCGGCTACTGTGTGGCTTCTTCGGCCTTTGCACCCTATTATTAGTAGTACTCAAAACACCGACCCCACAATCCGCTTGAACTCAGAGTAATTTCAAAACTTGGGACTACATAAGTTCCCTCAGTGACTATACACTATTCGACGCTAATTGCAAAATTCCTTCTCGGAAAAACGTTTACCATTATCTGGGATACCTTGCCTCGTTCCAAGGTTACTGGCTCATACGTATATTCGTGGCACTCGGCAAGTTATTCCAGTCAGGATCTCATGGGTTATAGTTTCTACCAGATTTGCAACTTCGTCTAAAGTCACACATTCTTCGCCGTCCTGTCCTATTAGTGTCACTACATCTCCAGGGTGAACGTTATTCCCTTCTCCCACATCCACCATAAGTTGGTCCATACAAATTCTGCCTGCAATCGGATACCTTTTGCCTCCTATAAGCACCCAACCTTTGTTGGACAATGCCCGCCTATAACCATCTGCGTAGCCTATCGGGACAGTAGCGATAACAGTATCGCCCTGAGTCTCATAGGTGATACCATATCCAATCTTCGCTCCCGCTGAAACTGGTTTTACGTGAGATATACGTGCCTTGAGGGAAAGCACAGGATACAACGGGGCTTTATCTGCCAAAGACTGGTTTGGGTAGCAACCATACAGCATTATCCCAGGTCTCACCAAGTCGTAATGAGATTTGGGCCATGCCAATATCCCTGCAGAATTTGCTGCGTGAACGTATCGGGGCCGTATTCCTTTTTTCGACAGCTGGTTCACTCCATAGTCAAACCTAGATAACTGCGTTTCTGTATATTCTGGGTCTACATCCGCTACTGCGAAGTGGGTAAATACGCCTTGGACTTCCAAGTTGTCGCACCGGGTCACTGTGTCCAATGCTTGCTCCAATTCGTCTCCAGGTCTGAATCCGATACGTCCCATCCCAGTGTCAATTTTAATGTGAACTTTCCCTTTTTTGCCTAGCCTTTTACCTGCATCGTTTGCATCAAGCAATCCCTCAATAGATGTGACCGTAAGAGATGCGCCTAAGTTTATAAGAACTTCAGCCGCTTTGTCAGTCACAGGCCCTAACACTAGCAGGTTACACCCAGGCAATGCTTCCAAGATTTCTACACCTTCGTCTGGCGTAGCTACAGCCAACCATTCAGCACCTGCTTCAAGAGCTGCCTCTGACGCAGGGATCGCCCCTATGCCATATGCATTAGCTTTCACTACTGCCATTATTTGGCATGTCTCCGGAATTAAACTCCGAACTACGTGTATGTTCTTCTTGAAATTATTCAAATTGATCTCGGCCCACACAGGCCTTAAGGTATTCCCAGTTGGCATCATAACATTCCCCCTAACCAAAACATACGGCGAATGTTTCACGTGAAACATTCGCACATATCACACAACGTTTTAACTAGAATGAACGCGTTCCGGACAAACGAACCGACCTTGCTTTACCTTACTGTTCAGAAAAGCCCCCAATCATATCCACCAATCTCTCTAGATCTTCCGAACCGAAAAATGATATGGTTATAGTCCCTTTGTCCCCCTGCTGTTTAACGACTACGGGACTCCCGAGAACAGAAGAAAGGATTTCCTCTGCTTCCCTCACCCGAACCGAGGTTACACTTCTTTCTGCCTTCTTAGCCTTGCCAGCTACAATTTCCTCAACACTTCTAACAGACATCCCTTTGCTTACAATTCTGTTAGCTAGGCGAATCTGCTCCTCCCTTTCTAAACCCACAAGGGCCCTACCGTGACTTCCGCTAATCTTGCCTTGATTGATCAGCTCTTTTACTTCATCCTCTAGTTTCAACAGCCTCAGCGTATTAGAAATATCGGGTCGGCTCTTCCCTACCCTCTTTGCAATTTGTTCCTGAGTCAATCCAAATTCTTGAGCTAATCTCTGGTAAGCTTCGGCTTCTTCAATAGGCCCTAAGTCCTCCCGCTGCAAGTTTTCGACTAGGGATATTTCCATGGCTTCTCGATCACTCATATCCCTTACCACAACTGGGACTTTTTCAAGACCTGCCATAATAGCAGCTCTCAACCGTCGCTCACCTGCAACCAACTGATATCCCAAACCAGACCTTCTTACTATGAGAGGTTGAATCACCCCGTGCTCCTTCATGGAAGCTACCAAATCCTCCATTTTCTCGTCATCAAATATCTGCCGAGGCTGATAAGGGTTGGGTTCAATCTCGTCAGGTCGAACTTCCAATATCTCTTCGTTTTCGCCAATGGCCGCACCTGGAATCAGCGCTTCGATACCTTTACCTAGTCCTCTCTTGGCCACCGTACAGCACCTCCTCTGCCAGTTCCCTGTATACTTCGGCTCCCCGAGATCGGTTATCGTAGACTGTGATCGGCTTCCCGTGGGAAGGGGCTTCAGACAGTCGAACATTTCTAGGTATGATTGTGGAGTATACTTTGTCTTTAAAGAACCGTTTGACTTCATCTGCCACTTGTATCGAGAGGTTAGTGCGCCCATCAAACATCGTTAAGAGAACCCCTTCAATCTCAAGGCTGGCGTTAAGCCTGCCTTTTACCAACTTAATGGTGTTTAACAGTTGAGTTAGCCCCTCCAAAGCATAATACTCGCACTGGATAGGAATGAGAACGGAATCGGCCGCCGCCAGGGCGTTAACTGTAAGCAACCCTAATGAAGGAGGGCAATCGATGAAAACGTAATCATAATCGTCTCTCAACGACGCAATGATTCTTCTAAGCCTATACTCCCTGTGGTCTAAATCCACTAGTTCTACCTCTGCTCCCGCCAAATCGATGGAGGATGGTAAGACCCAAACACCTGCAAACTCGGTCTCAATCACGGCAGTGCAGGGATCTATATCGCCTATGAGACAATCGTAAATAGACGTTCTGATATGGTTCCAGTTAATCCCTAGGCCGCTAGTGGCATTACCTTGAGGATCTGCATCTACCACTAAAACCTTGCAGCCTAATTCGCCTAGGCAGGCGCCTAAATTCACTGCCGTAGTGGTCTTACCTACTCCTCCCTTTTGATTGGCAATGGCAATAACTTTCGACATATACTTGTCCTTTCACACCTTCAAATTAACTATGTTTTCCCAGATCTTTGTTCGCCCCTCATCCGGGCAAATCCTGCTCCCTTTGTTTTGCTCCACCTATTATCTCTTTCTTTTCTCAGAATACCTCCGGCAGTCTGGAAAACTGAGCTACCCTATACCTAGAATCCTACTACTTTATTAGATCATAGTACGGGGAAAAATAAAACACTTGAAGATGCCCACCCATGCCAGAATTACATGTTGAATGTGCACAAGTCGCTTGGCGATAAAGAAAAGGGGAAAATTTACCGTATTACCTTTTGGCTTTTTGTAAAGACCTCTTTATCCGGGCATAGTTTCGTGGGATATCATCTTGCAAAGCAAATTCTTTTGAGTACACAGCCAACGCTCGCTCACCCATGTCAGGGGACAACTTGTATTTCCGCTCACCTACATAGCGCAGTCCCAGTCTTTTCAGCACGTCTTCTGACTGAGGGATTTCCTGTTCAGGCCCTAACCACAGAACCGCTTTGCCCCCTATGGCCAAAAAACCGGTGCTTATTTCTAAACATATGTGTGGACTTGCCACGGCCCTCGAAGTAACTAGGCTGAACGTTTCTCTTAACTCTGGAGCGTGAGCTGCTTCCTCAGCCCTCGCTTGGATTACCCTCACATCGGAAAGACCAGAAAAAGCGATGTACCCATCCATAAACTCACAAGCGCCTTTTCTCGAATCTAACAGACTAACTCGTGCACGGTCGTAAAGTGTCTTTACTGAAAGGCCAGGCCAGCCATTTCCACTTCCTACGTCCAGACTATTTTCAGGGGATAGATCATCCTGTAAGTAAGATATAGCAAATGAATCGGCTAAGAGTTTTACCCCAACGTCTTGAGGGCTATCAAACCCTACAACCCGCCTTCCTCGCCAGGTTAGGAAAAAGCGGACCCAGGACTCAATTATCCAGTATCTTTCTTCGGGGAAATCAATCCCCATAAAATTGAGAGCGTTATAAAATGCGTCACGCACCTCTATACCATACTTTTCCGCCTCATTGGCCCCTCTCTGAGTCAACTTACCTCTTCCTCTCACCTTCGACGTTAAAGTTTACCCTGGGCTTCTCAAACCTTCGAGTCAACAGAGCCTATTTTGCCTCCCCTTAGCCACGCTAAGATTACCATGGCATCAGATGGAGATACCCCCACGTCCAAAGCCTTCCCCAACGAATCGGGCCTGAACCTGACCAACTTGTCCACAGTTTCCCGGGACAACCCTCGGACTTTGGTCCAATCCACATCCCTAGGCAACTTTCTTTCTCGATGCTTCTGCAATCGCCTAGCCTCCCGGTTCTGCCTTTCAATAAAGCCACTGTATTTCGCTTCCACTTCGACTTCGTCAAGGATTTCCTCTGGCAATTCGTCTAACCCATCTATAATTCCAAAAAAATCTTCAATGTAACATGATGGCTTCCGCAACAAGTCTTTAATTGGACTACCTGACACTCTCTTTTCCAAGAGGCTCCTGCCTTTTGTCAAAAGTTCCTCGCGCTCGCAGTAAGCAGCCCACCTATCATCTGAAACCAAACCTACTCGCCGCCCCAACGGAGTCAGCCTCGAAGGCGCAGTAGAGTGCCTCAGTAAAAGCCTGTACTCTGCCCTGGAAGTGAGCATTCTGTACGGTTCCACTATTACGGTGTTGATCAGGTCGTCGATCAAGACGCCAATATACGCATCTTTGCGACCAAGTATTAGCGGTTCTTCTCCTTTTATGCTCATGACTGCATTGATCCCAGCCATTAGGCCCTGGGCCGCCGCTTCTTCGTAGCCAGACGTGCCGTTTATCTGCCCAGCAGTGTACAGCCCGTAAATATCCTGCACTTCTAGGGTAGGGAGGATCTGAGAAGGGACCAAGAAATCATATTCTATGGCATAGCCAGGTCGAGTTATTTGAGCCCTCGTAAGTCCAGGCAAGGTATGCACCATCTGGTACTGCACATCTTCAGGCAGACTTGTAGACAAGCCCAGTATATATACATCGCAGCTTTCTTCTGATTCAATTTCTAGGTATACCTGGTGGCGACGCCTATCGGGGAATCTCATTATCTTATCTTCTATGGACGGACAATATCTAGGACCAACGCCTTCTATAGTACCATCAAAAAGAGGTGCTCTATCTATATTATCCCTTATGACCTTATGAGTCCTGTCGTTGGTGTAAGTGGAATAGCATACTTGTTTGTGCCACATCCTGGGCTCCGACATAAACGAAAATCGCGACGGCCTATCAATGCTAGCTTCCGGTGTAAGTTCGTCCCAATCTATGCTGTCCTTATGTATACGCGGTGATGTTCCCGTCTTAAATCTGCCTATTTCAAATCCTAAAGAGGCTAGGTAACTCGAAAGGCCCTTGGCATTCCCCTCACCCATAGGTCCTGACTCTATCACCTTGTCCCCGATGATGATCCGGCTCTCAAGATACACCCCAGTACACAGAATCACAGATTC
>DGFF01000056.1:17944-18325 GCA_002391545.1 Candidatus Fermentithermobacillaceae bacterium UBA3907
CTTCATGTAACGGGTATACGCTTTCTTATCTATCTGTGCCCGAAGGGATTGCACTGCAGGTCCTTTAGAAGCGTTAAGCAAACGCATCTCAATGGCGCAATTGTCTGCGGCAAGGGCCATTTCTCCTCCAAGCGCATCTATCTCAGCAACTATCTGTGCCTTACCAGGACCTCCGATTGCAGGGTTGCACGGCATGCCTGCAATGTTTTGAGCGTCCAGAGTCACCATGGCGGTTTTCATGCCAAGCCTAGCTGCCGCCAAAGCAGCCTCACAACCTGCATGACCGCTACCTACAACCACAATATCAAATTCCTTCACGCTTACCTTCAATGCTCCCTTCACTGAAAGTTACTTTATGCCCGGCGAAGCAGAAACCCCCGT
>DGFF01000126.1 GCA_002391545.1 Candidatus Fermentithermobacillaceae bacterium UBA3907
TTGTAGGGCGTCCGAATCCGGATCCGGAGATTATTGTTCGGGGAAGAAATTCGAGAGACATGTCGCCCTGAAGAATGGGGAGAGAAACACGGTTACCAGCGAGTACGTAGACTACGTTGCGAGGCGCATTTTTCGAAAGATGATTAGTCGGCAATATTTGAATAGACAATGAGTAATAATGGAGGTGTTCGTCGGTGAGAAAATTTCCTATTATAGCAGCATGTTTGGCACTATGCTTAGCAATGGTTCTGCCAGCAGTAGCTGCCGCAGAACCCCTTAAGTTACAAACGAGAGCAGCCTGGACTATGGAGATTACAGCACCTACCGAGGTTAAGCCAAACCAGAAGTTTACTATAAAAGTGACTGACGCCAAAGATGATACCCCTGTCCAGGGCGCAACAATTTACCTTATGCTTAGGTACCAGCAGTTTCATCCTGGTCCAGCACAAAACTATATACGGCCAGGGCTAACGACGACCAAACTGGGAGTCACAGATAAAAATGGCGAACTCAAAACGTCCATTCCAGACGAAGGCATGTACTTCCTGGTAGCCGAAAAAGATGATGTTTACAGCAAGTTCTTCCCAATAACCGTTGCCGAATTTAGCGGCGAAATCACATTCTCTGCCAGTAAGCAAGTGTTCAACCGAGGAGAAAAAGTTTTCTTAACCTTGAAGAACGACAGCGATTCAGATCTCACGCTGAATTACGGAGCGCCATGGGAGATCACTAGGCCAAATGGAATCAAGATATATGAGCCAATATCTACTCAAGCTCTCATTACGCTTGAACCTGGCGAAGAGAAAACTTGGACATGGGATCAGAAAGATCAAGACGGCAATCAAGTTAAACCTGGCGTATACATCGCTACAATTGAAACTTCGGCCGGATCTTTCACTACCAAGTTTTGCGTCTCGGGCCTCAGGGCAGATAAGAGCAAACGCAACCCGGAACCCAGAATGGAAGGCAAGAACCCTTTCAGAGACGTAACCGGAAAAGCAATATGGGGTGATCCCCACATCCTTCACCTTTATCGGAAAGGAATCCTCGAAGGTAAGAATGGGGACCGTTTCGACCCCGATGGCACCCTAACCAGGGCAGAATTTCTAGCCATGTTGATGCGAGCCGCCGGCATCGAACCAGAACCCAATGAAGGCGAAGACGTGTTCCCCGACGTTTCTCCCAACCATTGGGCATATACGTACGTCTATAGAGCGCGAGAAATGGGCATCCTTACTCCGGAAGAATACCCCAAAGGATTCGGACCTGATATCCCCATAACCAGGTTGGAAATGTGCGTTATGACCGTGCGCGCTTTGGGACTTGAAGACGAGGCAGCCGAGAATGCCGGAATAGAACTGGGATTTGATGACGACGATGACATTCCCTTGATATATAGGGGCCACGTAGCAGTAATGGTAGATTGGGGCGTAATAACAGGGTATCCAGACAATACCTTCAGACCTAACAGAACCGCTACAAGAAGAGAAGCTGCTGTGATAATCTACCGGGTCATGGAAGAAGATTAAACAACATCCAACCGGCGCAGCGCTGGAGAATTCCACAGGTAGGTGCTGCGCCGGTCGTTTTCTCACGATAACTACTAACTAATAATGGCTACCCGTGTGTTTCCCTAGGGTATTTCCATATTTGTTCATGCGACCCGAAAATACCTCGGGGGGGTCGCTTGGATCATGCACCAGCACTTGCCGTCACCCTATTGCGTTTCCGATCTCCCATTGCTATGCTTAATGATAATAGTTGCAATATCACAGTTGGAGGGCACTATGGTATTTTGCTCTCATCGTTTTATATTTGCATTTTTCCCTATAGTTTTTGCTGGTTACTGGATAATAGCTAGATTCGTAGGGCATAGGGCATCCAAGGTGTGGATGATAGCGGCGTCTTTGTGCTTCTACGCCAAAGGCAACGTTGCTTTTCTTCCCCTCTTGGTATTTACCACATGCTTTAACTACTGTATCGCCCGAGGGCTAACCTTGAAACCAAAAGGTAGCCCTGCGGCCAAATTCCTCCTCGGGCTCGGCATAGTAGAGAACTTAGGATTCTTATTTTATTTCAAATATACAAACTTCTTCATAGATAATATAAATCGATTCTTGGGAACGGCCATACAACAACAGAACATTTCCTTGCCCCTTGGAATTTCGTTTTATACATTTCTGATCCTCTCATGCCTGGTAGATACATACAAAGGTAAGAGCGAGACGCATTCTTTTATAGACTTCGCCATGTTTGTAACATTCTTTCCCCACCTCATAGTAGGGCCAATCTCACATCATTACGATATGGTACCTCAGTTTTACGCAGAAGACTTCTACGAAATAAACGACCGCAATATCATGCAAGGCATCTTGCTGTTTTCCATAGGTTGCGCCAAGAAGGTTCTCATAGCTGAGCCTCTCATAGCCCACGCCCAGAATTTTTACAACGTTATGGGAACAGGGACTTTCTTCCAAGCGTGGGGCGGTGTAATTGCATACACTTTCGCGTACTACTTTGACTTTTCCGGCTACACTGATATGGCACAAGGGATTGCACTGTTTTTCAACATAAAACTTCCCTTTAACTTTGATTCGCCGTACAAAGCAAGGGGCTTTGCAGACTTCTGGCGTAGGTGGAACATTACTATATCAAGGTTTTTCCAAGAACATATTTTCAGTAACATATTTCATTTCGGAGACTCTCTTGGAAGACTCATGGTAGCGACAATGGCAACTTTTTTGGTGTCAGGATTGTGGCACGGCGCAGGATGGCACTTTATTTTCTGGGGAGCTGCCAACGGCATTTTAGTATGCATTTCCAATATTATGACCTTGAAGCGCAAAAAGCTGCAACCTACTCTCGCGTGGGCGCTCACCTTCTTGATGATACTATTTACCCGTGTCCTTTTTGATAGCAACTCCATGACCCAAGCCCTAGCTGTGTATGGGAACATGCTTGACCTGCGGCCTCTTTTTGCAGATGCGAACGCTTTTTGGGCTGAAGGCCTTTCTTACTTAAAATCCAATCTCTCAATCATATGCCTTATGGGCGTCGCAGCACTGATAAGTTTCTTCGCGCCAAGTACGCGCCAGATTTGCGCTAGTTTTGAGCCAAAATGGTATTATGCTCTTTGCTGCGGCATCATATTTGCCGCATCCCTGTTTTTCATGGGAAAGGTGTCTAGTTTCTTGTATTTCCAATTCTGATGTTTGAGTTAAATTGACAAGGATTGAGGTAAAAGGAGGTTTCTTATGTCACTCGGAAAGTGGATCGCCATTTTTGTAGCGGGCATATGCATATGCAGCTTCTTTTTCGCCGCCTTCAATGCCCTGGTAGATCCCTTTGGCCTTTTCGGGGATAGGATCCTCAATTGGTGGTCATACAACATGACCCAAAACCCTCGCACTGCCAAAATCGGTTGGCTTGATAAACATCATGATGAGTATGACTCATACATTATCGGGTGCTCCAAGACCAGTTCTTTTCCAGTGGAACTCTTGAATAGGTATTATGACGCGAAGTTTTTCAACATGATCATGTATGGCGGAGATATGTATGACATAGAGATGACAACCAAGTACATCCTTAATAGATATGGAGCTAAACATATTGTGGCAGTCACAGGGTTTTCGGAATTGGCAAGTTACAACAACGAAGCCGATAACATGAAAGGAAATCTTCACGCTAGGGTTGACGGGAGTAATCTCCTTCTTTTTTACGCTAGATACTTATTTGCGAATCCTGAATATGCGCTGGCAAAACTGTCTGCTTACCGAAATTCCACATACCTTGTAAATGCTGATAAGGTCTTTGATGCCGCCACCGGAGCCTACGACAAGTCTGTCCGCGATTCAGAACCCATAGGTTCGTTAGATGACTACCTGGCTAAATATCCTTTTTTCAAGGAAAAAATACCCGCTTACGCGTCCCTTCCTGATGTAGATGCGTGCGTCGAATCTGTTGAGCGCATAAAAGACATGTGCCAAGAAGCAGGATCTACTTTCACGTTAATAATATCCCCCATGTTCCACCTAGAGCTCGATATCTTCCCAAAGGAAGACATATCTGACTTTTATCGCAAGTTATCCCGGGTAACAGATTTCTGGGACTTTTCCGGCTACCACAGCGTGGCATTTGAGCCCAGGTATTTTTATGACGTCTACCACCATAGGAACGCCGTAGGGGCTATGGCCCTTGCCAAAATGTTTGATGATGATACCTTCTATATCCCTAAAGACTTTGGCTGTTACGTAACTTTAGAAAACGTAGAAGCGAGGCTGGAAGAATACTTTAGCGTCCCTCCTGAACCCCTAGACAACGAAAAGAAAGTGCCTATCCTTATGTACCATAACCTAACAGAAACTGAGACAGAGGGTTTTTGCGTCACAGCAGAAACTTTCGAAGCCCAGATAAAGGCTTTACGAGATGCAGGCTACGAGGCAATATCCTTCGCAGATCTCATTGATTTCGTTGAACGCGGGACAGACCTGCCAGAAAAACCTGTCATAATAACTTTTGACGATGGATATAAAGATAGCGCAAGAATTGGAGCGCCTATCTTGGAAAAATACAATATGTGCGGAGCAATCAATGTTATCGGCGTATCTGTTGGAAAAAATACTTACAAAGATACAGGTGAACCAATCACCCCCCACTTTTCTTTCGAGGAGGTAGCTCCTTGGGTGGAAAAAGGAGTTCTGGAAATTCAGAGCCACAGTTTTGACATGCACAATTCTAAAGAACTGGACCAGGACGACTATAGAAAGGGAGTGTATCAAAAGCCCGGAGAAAGCGAAGAAGAGTACATCGCAAAGTTTAGGGCAGATGTAGAGGCATCTCGCCGTGCTATAGAAGACGCTCTAGGCACTCAAGTAACTGTGTACGCCTACCCCTTCGGCTACTATACCCAGCTATCCGAGGTGCTACTTTGGGAGATGGGAATAAAGGTCACCCTTACTGTGGAAGAAGGAATAAACGTGGTAATTAAGGGGTTGCCCCAGAGCCTTCGTGCTCTCAAGCGATGCGCAGTAGGAGAACACATGTCACCTGTAGAATTAGTAAATTACCTGGAAGGATTGATGGGTAGTGACTAAAGAAAAGATTTTTGAGTTTTTTAAAGCAAAAGGCGTATCCGACAATCTTGATTTCGAAACCGACCTGTTTAAGGGCGGCTTCATAGATTCGCTATTTGCATTTGAGGTTGTAGTATTCCTGGAAGAAACTTTTGGCGTTCACCTAGATAATAAAGACATTACGGAAGAAAACTTCAGAACCATAACTTCAATGGCAAGTATGATTGATCGCATAAGAGGTGTGTGACATGGGCGATAAAAAGACTATTAAATGCCTGGTATGGGATCTTGATAATACGTTGTGGGACGGCACCTTGCTCGAAGGCGACGATATAGTACTTCGCGAAGGAGTAGTAGATGTAATACGTGAGTTAGATAATCGCGGGATCTTGCTCTCAATTGC
>DGFF01000068.1:0-383 GCA_002391545.1 Candidatus Fermentithermobacillaceae bacterium UBA3907
AGGCACTCGGCTACGTGTGCTTTGTTTGAGCGTAGGGATGTGCTGACCGTAGCTAGCGTATCTTGTATTTACGGTCTAGGTTCACCTGAGGACTATAAAGACTTGGTCCTGTCGGTGCGAAAGGGAATGCGCAAAGACAGAGACGAAATGCTTCGCAGGTTAGTTGATATACAGTACACTCGAAACGACTTTGATTTTCAGCGGGGCACGTTTAGGGTACGTGGCGACACTGTAGAAATATTTCCGGCAGGGGCCACTGACAAGGCTGTGAGAATTGAACTCTTTGGCGATGAAGTAGATAGGATCTTGCAGTTTGATGTACTCACAGGAAGGCCTATTTCAGAGATGAACCACGTCATGATATATCCTGCCAAACATTATGT
>DGFF01000068.1:652-54121 GCA_002391545.1 Candidatus Fermentithermobacillaceae bacterium UBA3907
TGAGGCTAAAAGAGCTAAGGGATCAAGGCAAGATCTTGGAAGCGTACAGATTGGAACAAAGGACCAAATTTGACTTGGAAATGCTACAGGAGATGGGATATTGCCCAGGTATTGAGAACTACTCAAGACATCTTACTCAAAGGGCACCAGGGCAACCCCCATACACTTTGCTAGATTTCTTTCCTGATGACTTTATAGTTGTAATAGACGAATCCCACGTGACCATACCTCAACTTAGGGCTATGTACGAAGGAGACCGCTCTCGCAAACAGTCGTTGGTGAATTACGGATTCAGGTTACCTTCGGCCTTCGATAATAGGCCCCTTACCTTCGATGAGTTTATGTCAAAGATAGGTCAGGTGATATACGTTTCGGCTACGCCGGGTCCTTTTGAGCTAGAAGTAGCTTCTCAAGTAGTAGAGCAAGTTGTACGTCCTACAGGGCTTATCGATCCAGAGATACAGGTCAGGCCTACTGAAAATCAAATAGATGACTTAATCGCTGAGATACGAGAGGCGGCTTCAAGAAATGAAAGGGTTTTGGTAACTACACTTACCAAGCGCATGGCAGAGGACCTGACTGAGTATCTGAGGGAAATAGGCATAAAAGTAACGTATATGCACTCTGACGTAAAGACTTTAGAGCGCATGGAAATAATTAGAGATTTAAGACTCGGCGTTTTCGATGTTCTAGTGGGTATTAACTTGCTTAGAGAAGGACTGGACTTACCTGAGGTTTCGCGAGTTTGCATATTAGATGCTGACCGGGAAGGGTTTTTAAGATCTGAAACCTCGCTTATACAAACGATCGGAAGGGCAGCTCGAAATGTAAATGGAAAAGTTATAATGTATGCAGATACTGTAACAGGGTCCATGGAACGGGCAATTCGGGAGACTGAAAGACGCAGGGCGAAGCAAAAAGCGTACAATGAGAAGCATGGAATTGTTCCCCAAAGTATTAAGAAAGACATCCGTGATGTGATTGCCCATGAAAGACCGCTGGAAGAAGAAAAAATAGACTCTTTCTTGAGAGAAAAGAGTCTAAAAGATATCCCGAAGAAAGAAATTCCAAAAGTTGTAGACACCTTAGTAAAAGAAATGAAAGAAGCGTCTGCGAACCTTGAGTTTGAAAGGGCAGCGATTCTAAGAGATATGATATTCGAGTTAGAACAATCCGGAGTGGAAATTCCATCTTTGAGAGGTAAACGGAATGTCTCACGATAAAATAGTCATAAGGGGTGCGCGCCAGCACAACTTAAAGAACATAAACCTAGAGATTCCGAGAAACACCCTGACGGTCATAACAGGATTGTCAGGTTCGGGGAAAAGTTCGTTAGCCTTTGATACTATTTATGCTGAGGGTCAGAGACGATACGTAGAATCCCTGTCAGCGTATGCCAGGCAGTTTTTAGGTCTTATGGATAAGCCTGATGTAGATTACATTGAAGGGTTATCACCTGCTATTTCCATTGACCAGAAATCGGGGGTTAGGAACCCGAGATCGACTGTGGGCACTGTAACTGAGATATACGACTATTTGCGGCTTCTTTATGCACGTGTGGGGCATCCTCATTGTCCCAAATGTGGAAAACCTATTTCCAGACAAAGCGTGGATCAGATAGCAGACCAAATCCTCAAGTTTCCTGAAGGTACTAGGATTTCAGTATTGGCTCCTTTGGTGCGCGGAAGAAAAGGGGAATATGAAAAGGTTTTCGAGGATATCCAAAGATCCGGTTTCGTAAGGGTTAGGGTGGATGGAGTTACAGGTGAGATATCAGAATTTTTGGGGAAGCGGTTATCAAAACACAAGAAACATGACATAGAGGTTGTAGTAGACAGACTCATAATTCGCGAAGACATAAGGCCGAGGTTGGTAGATTCTATAGAAACTGTAATTTCGTTATCAGGCGATCTTGTGGTTATTGAGATTGGAGTAGGGGATAAGAAAGAAGACGTGATCTTCAGCCAGTCTTTGGCTTGTCCAGATTGCGGAGTATCAATACCAGAGCTTGAGCCCAGGTTGTTTTCTTTCAATAGTCCGTTTGGGGCTTGTCCAGCGTGCAACGGGTTGGGAGTCAACATGGAAATCGATCCTGAGATGATTATCCCGGATAAGAGAAAATCCATATCCGACGGTGCTGTCGTTCCTTGGAACGGTACTCCTGACGGATATTACGCTCAGTTATTGGATGCTGCAGTTAATTACCTAGGGATATCTGCAGATGTTCCTATCCAAGATCTTCCACCTGAACATGTAGAGGCCATTTTGTATGGAATTCCAGACCAAAAGATTCCTTTTCACTATGAAGGCCCCTATGGTAGGGCATCAGATCGTTTAGTTACATTTGAAGGGGTTATCCCCAACCTCCAGAGACGCTATAACCAATCTAACAGCGACGATGTGAGGCAGTGGATTGAGCAATTCATGGCTGCTGTACCTTGTCCAGTTTGCCAGGGTAAGCGCCTCAGACCGGAAGCTTTGGCTGTCACTGTAGGTGGGATCAACATAGCTGATCTTACCAGCATGTCATGTGAAAATGCCCTGAAATTTATAGATGGCTTGACCCTTACAGATAGAGAGGTTCTTATCGCAAATCAGATTCTAAAACAGCTTCATGCCAGACTGAAGTTTTTGACTGACGTAGGATTAGGATATATAACCCTAAACCGCCATGCAGGGACTCTTTCTGGAGGAGAATCTCAAAGGATACAGTTGGCTACCCAAATAGGTTCAGGCTTGGTTGGGGTGCTGTACGTATTGGATGAACCTAGCGTGGGACTCCATGCCCGGGATAACAAGAAACTCCTTGATACCCTGAGACATCTTCGGGATATAGGGAATACAGTAATTGTGGTGGAGCACGATGAGGACACCATTCGCTCAGCAGACTATGTGGTAGACATTGGGCCTGGCGCTGGTGAAAATGGTGGCTACGTTATATGCGCCGGGTCAGTAGAGGATCTTCTTAGATGCGAAGAATCTCTAACTGGCCAATACCTGTCTGGGAAAAGGCAAATTCCTGTTCCTAAGAAGCGACGCAAACCGGAAAAGTTTATTACGATCAAAGGTGCCAGGGAGCATAATCTAAAGAACATAGATGTAAAGATTCCTCTAGGGGTATTTACGTGCATTACAGGGGTTTCAGGTTCAGGAAAGAGCACCTTGGTGGATGACATATTGTATCGGAAACTGGCATCTTCGTATCACGGTGCCAGACTACGACCAGGTGACCATGACGGCATCGAGGGAATCGAACTTTTGGACAAAGTCATAAACATAGATCAGTCACCTATAGGGCGGACTCCAAGATCTAACCCAGCTACGTATACAGGAGTGTTTACTGATATAAGGCAACTTTTCGCCGGAACTCCCGAAGCCAAAATGAGAGGGTACAAGCCAGGGAGATTTAGCTTCAACGTAAGGGGAGGCAGGTGCGAAGCTTGCAGGGGCGAAGGGATCATTCGAATAGAAATGCAGTTTTTGCCCGATGTGTACGTTCCGTGTGAGGTATGCAACGGCAAGAGGTACAATAGCCAAACCCTGGAAGTGAAATATCGAGGAAAGAACATAGCCGAGGTTTTGGATATGACAGTTGAAGAGGCTATGGAACATTTCAAGAACGTGCCTTCAGTTAAGCGCAAGCTGAAAACCCTTTACGATGTGGGATTAGGGTATATAAAGCTGGGGCAACCGGCTACCACATTATCTGGAGGAGAAGCTCAAAGAGTAAAGCTATCTACTGAGCTTTCGAGAAGGGGCAATGAGAAAACCCTTTACATTTTGGATGAGCCGACTACAGGACTTCATTTTGAGGATATACGCAAACTGTTAAGTGTACTCCAGCGCTTGACAGATGCAGGCAGTACTGTAGTGGTTATTGAGCATAACATGGATGTTGTAAAATCTGCAGACCACATCATAGATTTAGGCCCTGAAGGTGGCGAAGAAGGCGGGTATATCGTTGCAGAAGGCACTCCAGAGGAAGTTATGGCAAATCCATCTTCCTACACTGGTCAGTCTCTTAGAAAAGTGTTGCCTTTACCTGCAGATAAAACTAGGAAGAAATTATCTAAGGGAAAAGCTGCAGTTGGAGATGGCAACATTCGTGGGGTAAGTGAAAGTGAAAAGTAACTCGCAAGAACACATATGGACTGGTATTACAGGTGATCGTGAAGTGTTGGCTGAGAGGACAAAGGATCTGCCTACTTCTCCTGGCGTATACGTGTTTTACGACCAAGCAGGAGAAGTTTTGTACGTTGGTAAAGGTGCAAATTTAAGAAGTAGGGTGCGCTCGTATTTTGGTCCTAACTTGTCAACCAAAACTGAGGCTCTCATGGAAAAAGTAGGTGGTCTTGAAACCATAATAGTAGATTCTGAGGCAGAAGCCCTAATCCTCGAGTGTAATCTAATAAAAAAGCATCGCCCGCGCTATAATATACTGCTACGCGATGATAAAAACTATCCGTACCTAAGAATCGACTTAGAAGAAGAGTGGCCTAGGGTTAATGTAGTAAGGAGAATGAACCAGGATGGTGCTCGTTACTTCGGCCCGTTTACCAAGTCAGGATCACTTAGGGAGACTCTCTCGCTTTTGCGCCGGATTTTTCCGTATAGAACTTGTTCAGATGCGTATTTATCCCAGGCTTCTCGGCCGTGTTTGGACTATCAGATAGGAAGATGTCTGGGTCCTTGCACCGGAGACCTGGATAGGGACACCTACATGGAAACCATCGACGGCGTAATAAAGTTTTTGGAAGGCCGCCATAAGGATGTGAGGGATACCCTATCTGCGCGCATGCAACAATGCGCTGAGAACCTGGACTTTGAAGGAGCTGCAAGAATTAGGGATCGAATCTCTGCCCTAGATGATGTAACTCAAAAGCAGAAAATTGTGCTTTCGGATATGAAGGACCGAGATATCTTGGGCTTGGCCCGTTCGGGAAAGCTTAGTTTTGTTGCACTCTTGCCAGTGAGAGAGGGCAAAATTATGGGTAAGGAAGGGTTTGTACTTACAGGGACTGAGTTGGATGAAGATTGTGAGATAATCAGTGCATTTGTGAGTCAATACTATCCCAATGCTTCCTTTATCCCAAAAGAGGTTGTAGTTCCTGTTTCACTGCCTGATGCAAGAGAAATTAGTGAATATACAGGGTTGAAAATAAGGGTTCCCAAGAGGGGAGTATTGAAAGACTTAGTATCCATGGCTAACGACAATGCAAGAGCCATGATGCAAGCATACGTACCTAGATACGAAAGGGAAACCCAGGAAACTGTGAAAGCCTTACGAGATTTGGCAGATGCATTAGAATTGCCTGAGGCACCTCGGCGAATAGAATGTTATGACATATCTAACACTTCTGGTAAAGAAGCTGTGGCATCTATGGTCTTGTTGCTAGATGGTAAGCCAGATAAGTCTTCATACCGTAGGTTTCGGATGAAGACAGACGGCAAACCTGATGACTATGGAATGATCCAAGAAGTGCTATGGAGACGTTTCAGAAGAGGGATTCAAGAAAGGGATGCCATAGAAAAAGAGGGTAAGATGTCCAGGCGGCAGAGCAAATTTGCAATATTCCCAGATCTTATAATCGTAGATGGGGGCAAGGGGCAAGTTAGTGCAGGGAAACAAGTTCTGGATGAGTTAGAATTGGATATACCCATAGCAGGTTTGGCAGAGCGGAACGAGGAGATTTTCTTGCTTCACAGGTCTGAACCTGTAATACTTCCAAGAGATTCGGGTGCTTTGTTTCTGCTCATTAGAATCCGCGACGAAGCTCACAGATTCGCCCTTTCTTATCACCGCGATCTAAGGGATCGAAAGTCTATAGGCACGGAATTGTCGCAAATCCCCGGGTTAGGACCCCAAAAAAGTAAGGAACTCCTTAAAGTTTTTGGTAGCGTAGACGCTGTAAAATCTGCATCTTACGAAGACCTTCTCAAAGTGAAAGGGATAGGCCCAAAACTCGCCTCATCCATCCTCGAATACTTCGATACTCACCGCTAATACAAAATAGTTCAATTGAGCAATTAATATTATTAATATTGGTATTGACATTTCTAAACTTTCGTCATATATTGATGAAGAAAGGTGGGATGAAATATGCCAAATGAAGTGATCGGAATATGTCCTGTTTGTTCCCAGCCTATGGAGGTTACAGAACTGGAATGTCCTGTCTGCCACACCAAAATATCGGGCAACTTTCAGCTGTGCAAATTCTGCTCCCTTACCCCTGAGCAAAAAGGGTTTGCAGAAGTATTCATAAAAAACCGAGGCAACATCAAAGAGGTTGAGCGGGAGTTGGGAATCTCATATCCCACTGTAAGAAGTAGACTGGAGTCTTTAATAAGGGCACTGGGGTATGCAGTAGACGAGGAAGTGGGCACCTATGCCGATCAAGAAACATACGCAGAGGAGCGGAAAATTATCCTGGATAGGCTGGATAGCGGGGAGATAAGTGTACAAGAAGCAACCAAGATGTTAAAGAGGTTAGGTCGTAGGTAAGGATCTCAGTATATGGCAAGGGGGAAGACGTATGTCAAAAGAGGAGAAGATGTTGATTTTGGAAATGGTGAAGGAGGGCAAGATCACACCAGAACAAGGTGTCGAGTTGCTTAATGCTCTTGGGGAGCCTAAGCCGTCATTCAAAGCGCCTCTTATATCTGTACCTGGCATTTCCGATGACCTCGGGGATAAAGAGGAGCAAATAGAGGAACTGGTAGAATCAAGAGCCGAGAGTTTAGCCGAACGCATAAGTAGTATGTTTGCAGGTGGTGTGTCGCGGGGTCCTCGGTTTGAACTGTTAGAGGAATTCGAAGGCGAGTTAGACCCAGAAGGCGAAATTGAAGTTAATCTGCACTCCACAAATGGCGCCATAGAAGTGAGGAGTTGGGATAAGGCAGGCTACCACTTAGAGGTCCTGAAAAAAGTAAACGCTAGAACTGAAGAAGAGGCTAAGAGGATTCTCGAAGGCTGCTTCGAGTTTAGTCACAAAGGTTCAGTGCTCACTGGGGTAGCAAAGGGTCGCCAAAGTTTTGGCAATAGAAATCTATCGGTAGATTTCATACTCACGATACCTGCAGATAGAAGTGGGGCGCTAAACCTTCATTCAGCTAACGGCCGTATAACTGTGGAGGACGTATCAGGGCCTCACTTAATAGCCAAAACAGCCAACGGACGGATAGAGGTAAGTAACGGCCAATTTGAAACTTTGGAATTGAACACGGCTAACGGTCGGATAGTCATTGAGAACGTTTCAGGCAAGAAGTGTACTGCAGAAACTATGAATGGTCGTATTGAGGCTGAAGATTGCAGATTTGATGATGTTGAGATGACGGATATGAACGGGCGAATTGAATATCAAGGCGAGTCTCGCAACATGATGGCAAAGACGATGAACGGGCGGATAGTTGCGGAACTCACAGGGACAGGGAATTGGAACCTCAAGACAAGTAACGGACCTATTGAAGTGAAGATCCATAAGGGAGAGGCTGATTTTTACGAGGTAGATCTGTCTTCCAACAATGGAGCCATCGATGTTGGCGGGCTAGACGACGTGGATGTCATAATCGATGAAAGAAGAAAACACTTGCACAATAGGCGTTATAAGGCTTGCAGCAAAGGGTTTGCAGAAGCAGATTCAAAGGGTTCTTTGAAGGCATCGACTAGTTCGGGCAGGATATCGGTGGAATTTCTCTAAAAGGAGGCGCTATGTAAGTGATGGATGAAGAAAGAATTCGTGTGCTTCAGATGTTAAAGGAGGATAAGATCACTGCTGAGGAGGCTCTGAGCCTGCTTGAAGCGATGGAGGCGTCTACCGAGGTGTCTGAGTCGGACGTACCCCAGACACCTGCCAGGTGGCTCAAGATCAGGGTGACTGATCTGGGGGCAAATAAACCCAAAGTTATGGTCAACCTCCCTATGAAACTTGTTAACTGGGCGCTCAAAACCGGCAGCAAGTTCTCATCTGTAAGTGGTGTCGACCTAGATGAGATGGGAGTGGATCTTAACGACCTCAGTGAAGCTTTATCCTACGGTTTTCGAGGTAAGCTGATCGACGTAATTGACGAGGATGAAGGACAACACGTAGAAATTGTAATTGAGTGATCGCATCTAATCTATATTGGCTAAGGCAAACCCTCTGGGGTGTCTTTCACTCCCCTGGGTTTTCCTTTTTTTATAGACTCAGCTTTTTCTGCTATTCGGCGCAATCTGTGGTTGACTGCAGATTTGGAAATTGGAGGTGCAAGAGATTGTCCCAATTCTTCCATAGTTAGGGAAGGGTTGTCTAGCCTGGCTTGAGCTATTTCACGAAGAGCCGGTGATAACGAGTTCAAACCGATCTCCTCGTCTAGAAGCTCAATATCGGCGATTTGAGCCAAAGAAGAATCAACGGTTCTGGATAGATTAGCCTTATCCATATTAATTTGTCTTTGCACAGAGCCTCTTACTGTTTTTCTCACTCGTATTTGTTCATATTCAAGAACGGATCTAGATGCACCAAGCATGGTTAGGAATTGGGATATTTGATCGCCGTTTTTCATGTAAACTATGTGTGCTCCCCTGCGTTTGATGATTGCGTTTTTTAACCCCTCAAGGTCCAGAAGGCTGGATACGAAAATTGCCATCTCCTCTGATGGAAGTACCAGTTCTAAATGGTGCTGATTGCTAGGAGACGACAAATAGCCTCTAGCCAAAAAGAGTCCTCTCAAGAAAGCCTTTCTGTCTTCTGGATTATTCTTCAGTTGTTCTAAGCTGGGCTGGTTTTCACAGAGACTTAAGAGATTTTTGTCAAGGTAAAACATTCGACGCAGCAGATACGGCTTTACCTTGTCTTTAGAAGATTGAAAATCGAAAGGGGAAACAACTGGGGAGCCGTTTGATACCTCAAAATCTTTGTTGGGGCCGAGAAGGCAGATCAACCCACAATACTCCCAAAAGGCTTGAGAAGGGCCGGTTATTTCTACCCTAGACAATTCTTCTTTTACTGTTCTGGAGAACGTATCTTTTCCAGATTTCATGTCGCTTAGTAAAGACCTTCCTTTGCGTTCATACTTGGCCTGGCTAGTGCGAGTATCGCATCTGCGATTTTTTCTGAATTATGGTGCGCAAGATCGTCGCTTGCAATAAAGTTACCTGTAATAGGTACATAACCTTGCGCTTCTATGACATCCAAGTCCGGTACTACCAAGTATTTGTTTTCGTTTGCATAGTTTTCACGTAGTTTAACAGGAGGTATGCCAGTGTTTATAATCACATACGTGAATAACCTGCCTGCATGTTCCTGTATGGCTTTTATATGGTCAAAAGCGGTATAGTTATGGGTTTCCCCGGGCTGAGTCATTATATTGCAGACGTAAACCTTCTGAGCGTTGGACCTTTCGATAGCTTCTCGTATGCCTTGGACTAATAGGTTAGGGATAACAGATGTGTACAAACTTCCGGGTCCTATGGCAATAACATCAGCGTTTTCAATTTCGCATACTGCTTCGGAAAGGGCAGGGGGGTCTTCGGGATGCAAGCGCAAGCGTTTTATCTTACCGTTAGCTGCGGATATGTTGGCTTCGCCCGATACTATACTCCCATCTTCCATTTCAGCCATAAGAACCACGTCGCTCAAAGTAGCAGGCAATACTGTACCTTTGACCGCCAGGATTCTTGACATCGCCCTTACGGCTTCTTGAAAATCCCCTGTCATTTCAGTCATAGCTGCAAGGAACAAGTTGCCGAAGTTGTGGCCTTTTAACTCCCCTTTTTGGAATCTGTGATTGAACAGGGCTGTCATATCGCTCTCAGCTTCGGCTAGGGCTACAATGCAATTTCGAATATCACCTGGCGGCAATATCCCCATGTCTTTTCTCAGGCGCCCGGAACTGCCGCCATCATCGGCTACTGTAACTACAGCTGATATCTTGCAGTTAAGTCTTTTTAAGCCGCGCAAAACTGTGGAAAGACCTGTTCCACCGCCTATAGCCACCACGTTAGGAAGTGAGGTTTCTGTCATTCCTCATCATCTCCCTTTTCGCCCAGGTCTATGTCCCTATGTTCTAGGATGACCTTGTATCCTTTGGATTCTAGATGTTTTCGTATTGCCTCTCCAATTACAACAGAACGATGACGACCTCCTGTGCATCCTATAGCGATCGTGAGACTGGTCTTGCCTTCTTCAATGAAATTTGGTATGAGAAAGTCCAAAAATTCTTTTGAGTATTCTAAAAATGTTTGAGTTATAGGTGAATCGAGAACATATCTTGCTACTGCTTCATCTAGCCCCGAATCCTGTCTAAGATTTTCTATGTAGTAGGGATTGGGTAAAAAGCGAACATCGAACACTAAATCTGCATCTACTGGCAGACCGTGTTTAAATCCAAAAGTTATGATGTTTATGATGAGTTGCTCTACTTTTACGCTTGAGGATATTATTTCTATGATTCGCTTTTTCAACTCTGCAGAACTAAGGGTTGTAGTGTCTATTATCACATGAGCCTTATCCCGGATTTCCTTAAGCATTTCTCGCTCATCTCTTATGCTTTCCAAGACACTGCTTTGGGCAGATAGAGGGTGTCTTCTGCGCGTAAACTTGTATCGTTTAACCAGTGTTTCCTCATCTGCCTCCAGAAACAACACAGTTGGCTTAATACCTGCTTCTCTCAATTCTTCCACAGCTTTGGATATATCCTGGAAAAACTCTCCTCCCCGTATGTCGACTACAATCGCAATTTTGTCAAGAGGCTCCTTAGTCTGGGAACAAAGCTCTATAAACTTTGGAATTAGGGCAGGCGGAAGGTTGTCTACGCAAAAATACCCCAGATCTTCCAATGCCTTCAAAGCAGTGGATTTACCGGCTCCTGATAACCCTGTTATAATTATTAAGTTAGTATTTTTATCCAAGAATAACTCAACCTCTATTCCCCAAGATAGCTGTCAGGTATTCCAAAGGTGTTCGTAGAGGTGAGGTCTAACAAGAAAACCTAGATCTGCACCTTCCTGCCACGATTTGTACATGCTCTTCATACGGTATAAGCCTAACTCAGGGAAATCCCTAGGCTTTTCCAACCTAGGCTTGGGATATTGACTGTACGCATCGTTGGGCATAAATATACTACTTCCCTTGTATTCAACATCGTAATAGGCCATTCCTCTTCTGGCTTTTATAGGTTCGTAAACTGACGCAAAGTCTCTTGCGATCCAGTTGGCTATGATAAGAGGTTCGTTTCCTGGGTTCACAGTTACGTGAGCGTAGTGAGGCGGGATTAGCAAAATATCACCAGGTTCAAAGTCAGCAACGACAAAATCTTCTACTTCGCCGCTGATATTGCCACCTTTCTGCATGAGAAAATGGGCTCTTCCGTACAACACTTGATATATTTCAGGATAAGTGTATGAGGTCCCAGGTACCAGAGGATGATAATGTCCGACTGTCTTCACGTATTCTGAACCTATCTTGCCAGGGTAGATTACGGTTATGTCATATCGTAACCCAGAATTGATCATTGCAATTGCGTCCTGTTTTAGGCCAGTGCCTCTGTACATGAGATACAAGATCTCAGGCCCATCTTGTTCAGGATACAAAAGCACGTACGTAGCATCTTCTTTTTTTCGCGCATCAGGGGTTGGAGATAGTACATCTTGGCCGAACTCAAGAAGACCATCGTCATTGAGAAAAACTTCAAATCCTGCATATTCTGAAATGTCTATCATCTACTGTCCTCCTCAAACCCCTTTATTTCTTACGTGTGAGCGGTTTGCAAAGTATCTCAAGGATCTGGGTATCGAATACAGTGTTTGAGTGGGAAGGAATCAGCACAAGAGCTGTATCTGCACCTCCGCCCGAGCCCGCTACAGAAACAATTGGTTCGCCATATGGGATCATTCCTGCGTCTAGGGCCATGACTGCGATCTCTACAGCTACCTTTGTTCCTTGGGAAAACATGCGGAGGGTATGGGAAATTATCCCACCAGGGTATAGGCCGCCGAATTTGTTGGTCACTGCTCTTTCTACGTTTCCAAATAGATGAGTAGTAGTTAGAACGTTCACTCCTTGATTAGTAAGGTTTTCACGCATCTCCTGGCTCATTTCGTTGGTTCCTGGTTCGCGAAATCCTTGCTGATGGGTTACACAGGTTAGATTGACGCCTTTGCCTGTGAAGAACTCAGCGGTATATCCTGTATTAGAGGCAACCACTATGTGTTTTATGCCAAGCTCTTGCGCACGTTTGAGAGCGATTGACGCAGTTTGCTCTGTGTTGTGCCTGCCAGGCACTTCGAAGTAAACAGTCATATGTATTCACGCTCCTTAGATGTTTCCTTTACCTAGTATTAATGATACACAATTAAGCGGTGCAATGGAATGGAGAGGCAGGGTGGGCGCGTCATATGGCGCTTTCTAGAGGAGAACGTGATGTTGACCGCAAATCTTTTTAAAAAGGGTTTATTGGCGACTGCGTGAATGTTATCCTATATGCAATGGAAAGGAAGTGTACAGTTACTTGTTAGAGCAACTCGGATTCTTTACTTTGCAAGATGCTGTCTTAGCGGTTATAGACATCGCTCTTGTGGCCTATTTTTTCTACAAAATATACACTCTAATTCGGGGCACCAGGGCAGTGCAGCTTCTCAAAGGCATTATTGTCTTGCTTATTTTGGTGTCTGTAACCCAATGGGCGAGATTGTACACTGTTAACTGGCTGTTGGTGCAAATTAGGACCATGCTGATAGTAGCTCTTCCCGTAGTTTTTCAGCCAGAGTTGAGGCGTGCCCTTGAACAAATAGGGCGCGGCAAAATATTTACGCGTGCCTTATTCAAACCTCCTGGGGAGTCTATAGAACGGACCATCGAAGAAGTGGTAGATGCTTGTTTTGACATGTCTAGGGAAGGAATTGGTGCCCTTATCGTGATTGAGCGGGAAACTGGTTTGGAAGAATATATGGAGGAAGCGGTTAGACTTGATGCGTTGGTAAGCAAGGAACTATTGAAGAATATATTTACTCCAGGAAGTCCTCTGCATGATGGTGCCTGCATTATAAGGGGCGACAGAGTTGTGGGAGCTGCGGTGTTTCTGCCGTTTACCCAGAACTCGGTTGCTGTAGAATTGGGCTCTAGGCACAGGGCTGCAATAGGTATTACCCAGGTCTCTGATGCCATTTCAGTGGTTGTATCTGAGGAGACGGGAATCGTATCCATGGCTGAAAACGGGAGACTGATAAGAGGGTTAGATGCCAAAACCCTCAAGGATAAACTTATAGAGGGACTTGAAGCCCAACGTGTCTCTGGTCTTTTTGTCCGGGAGGATAGCCAATCATGAAAGCAGCACTTACTCAAGACCTACCTGCAAAGATTATTGCGGTTATACTTGCGTTGATTGTTTGGACGCAGGTTATAAGCGATAAGAATCCTATAGAGCGACGTACATTTGTTGTGGATGTGGTTCCTACAATGGTAGAGGAAGGCATGATGATCATCTCTACAAAACCTGATAAGGTAAGCGTCACCCTTGAGGGACGTGCAAGGACTCTGGATGAAATTGAACCGAACAAGTTGAAAGCGGAAGTGGATCTAAGTGCGGTGGAACCAGGCTCTTTTGTTGCAGACCTCCGCGTGGAGATTCCGGCCGGAGTTAAAGTGGTTGAGTTAGACCCGTCAAGTGTCACTTTTGAACTAGACATGGTTAGTTCTGCTCAAGTAGAGGTAGTAGTTGAAGTGCAGGGTAATCCGAGCGAAGATTATGAGAAGGGCATTCCCATGGTATCAGTAGATACGGTAACAGTAAGGGGTGCTAAGAGATATGTGGATAAGGTAAATCGGGCTTGCGCAAGGGTGGATATAACCGGGGCGTCAACCGAGGTAGTGACGAACGCGAAACTGGTAGCGTTGGATTCGGCAGGTACGGAAGTCACAGGCGTAGAGATCTACCCTCCTGAAATAGAAGTTATTGTACCGCTTGAGAAACTTCCTCCGGCGAAAGTTGTACCCGTTCAAGTAGTGGTAAACGGTACTCCAAAGGAGGGTTATACAGTTGGCCCGATAACAACTAATCCTCGAGAGGTCAAGATCAGGGGGGAGCAGAGCGTTATCGATTCCATAAACTGGATAGGCACTAAGCCGGTAGACGTGACCGGAAAGGATAGCACTTTTCAAAGCACAGTTAGTCTCAACCTCCCTAGAGGAGTAACGTGCCAGACCCAACAAGTGGTGGTAAAGGTAGAGATAATCGAAGAAATTGAAACAAAAACCTTTGATAATGTAATCGTACAGTTAGAGTCGCCTCCTGTTGGTTACACGTGGAGCATTGAGCCAGCTACTGTGAGCGTAGTGGTTACAGGTAGGAGCGATATCGTAAGGAAACTTCAAGCACAAGACATAACTGTGTATATAGATGCGCAGGGTAGAAGCGAGGGCACACACGATCTGGTGGTGGCTTACAAAATCCAGGTTCCTGAAGGAGGTTCAGCCGATAAGTTTCAGGTTGATATAAAGCCCCCTAGGGTTAAGTTGACGTTGACTGAAAGATGACCTAGCAGATGCAGAGAAGTATGGGACTTAGGTCTCATAAATGATTTAAACTGGAGGTTTTCGGATGAGTTTATTTGGGACTGATGGTATTCGGGGCATTGCTAACCAAGAACTTAGTTGTGAAATAGGTTTCAGATTAGGGAGGGTAGCAGGTTCATCTTTACCATCAAAGGGCCCAATAGGCATTGGCAAGGACACCAGGATTTCTTGTGACATGTTGGAGGCTGCTCTGATAGCGGGAATTACTTCAACAGGAAGGAACGTAGTCCAATTAGGGGTTTTAACTACACCAGGCCTTTCATATATAGTGAAGCAATATGAATTAGCAGGTGGAGTAATGATTTCCGCCTCGCATAACCCGTTTCAATACAATGGACTTAAAGTTTTTGGGAGTGATGGGCTTAAGATCTCAGATCAAACCGAAACTAGTTTTTCTCGCGCCATAGAGGAAGGGATTGACGACGGTCCGTGGCCTATAGGCAAGGAAATCGGGAGGGTTATCCGAGGTAATCATCTTGTGGAGTCTTACGCTGATTTTTTAAAGGGGTTGCCTACTGAGGACTTGTCGAATCTGAGGGTATTGGTAGATACTGCCAACGGTTCGGCGTCTAACATTGCCCGAGATGTGTGGAAAACTATTTGCCCAAATTCCGATTTTATCAATTTTAGTCCTGATGGGGTCAATATAAATGCGGGATGTGGTTCTACAGATCCTAATATGCTCAGATCTTACGTGGTAGAAGGCAGTTATGATGTAGGTTTTGCATATGATGGCGATGGAGATCGGTGTATCGCCGTTGACGAACAGGGGAACGTAGTAAACGGCGATGGATTAATGGCGATAATAGCCCTGGATATGGCGGCGCAGGGACGTTTGGCAAAAAACACGGTTGTAGGTACTGTTATGTCCAACTACGGTTTGGAAAGATGCCTTTCTTCTCGCGGTATAAAACTTATTAGAACCTCTGTAGGCGATAAATTTGTCTTCGAAGAGATGTGTAGGGGTGGCTACAACCTTGGCGGTGAGCAATCTGGGCATATTATTATAAAAGACATTTCAGAAGTGGGAGATGGCTTAGTTACGTCTATATGCGTCGCCCAGATCCTTGCTCAATCTGGCAGTAAGTTTTCGGGTCTTGCATCTGTAGTTGAAGAAGTCCCTCAATTACTGGTTAACGTGGAAGTGCCTAACCCTGTTGAAATACTGGATTTTCCTGAAGTTAAGCAAGCTGTGGAAAAGGTTTCCTTGGATTTATCTGGGGTAGGAAGAGTGCTGGTAAGGGCATCGGGGACTGAACCTGTAGTTAGAATAATGGTCGAAGCCGAAGATGAAGACTTGGTTCGCGAGTGCGCAGAATATTTGGAGAAAATTTTGATTAGAGAGAGCGGTATGTTGGGACGGTAAGGATGGATGAAGGGAAAGGGGAGCCAATTGGCTCCCCTTTTGTTTTACTTGCTCAGTAAAATTTGGAATAATTCTCTCCAAGTTACCCAGGCTAAACGCGCCTGTTCCTCTGTGTGGGAAGTTAACGTATCTTTAGCCCGGTCAGGGTCTTCCCTCAGAAGTTTCTCGACTGTCGATTCAATTTCCAATTGGGATGTCAACCATTTATCTTCGAGGCTGTTTCTGTTTGTTTTGATGAGGTCTATAAACTCCTTGTATGAGGCGTCTGCCAGGTCTTGAACATCTTGAAATGCCCACCATGCCCGGCCCGGTCTGTAACTAAGGTCGGCAGGAGGCACGTTAAAATGAGTTGCGAATCCTATTTCTGGAGGCAGCCAATTATACCCAGGGGGTATTTTGCTGATTCCTAAATACCATGGCACGTAAGGACTGGTACATGGGTTTAGTAGAGCGCGCCAAACACAAGTCAGTTCGGTTTGTTCATGGAATTCAACTATAATGCTTTCTATGGTAGTGCCAGTGCATATGGTTCGTTTCCCGGTCCTGTGAGGGTTTATGAAGTAGCCTTCAGATAGATCATCTTCAGTTCCTTCATAGTGGGTCCTCAAGATATCCTTAACATCTTGAACTCCTAGTTTCCTTTGGGGCTTTACTGAAAAAGCCCGAACGTCATCAGGCTCTTTACCTAAAATCATCCTAAGCGCATTCTTTTGACGCACAATATTGCCATCTTGTTTTTGATTAGGATCTTGGTAGGCTAAGGCAAAATCAAAATCTGTGTAGTCTCCTGGCACTTTAGGGGTATACCAGCCTCGTTCAATGGCGTACGTTATGATATCGGGAGATGCGATGTAGTTTTCCTTATCGGATAGGTCTACTTCATGGATGGTATACCAGTTAGGAATAAACATGACTTCATCGTCAGGTACTCTTTTGGCTACATAGTGCTTTCCTTTTACTACCTGAAGAACCCATCCCTCGTCTTTATCGACGATTTGATACGCTCTTCCAGATGCGGTGTATCCATATTTTTCTATTAGTTGTGCGGCGATTTCTGTACCTTCCCTTGCTGTTTTAGCTCTTTGAGCTAGGATATGCCCTAAACCGTAGCCAATGCCACCGTTTGTAAGCTCGGGCATATCTTCTCTAGAGTTGGAGCAGCTGTCACTGGCTATTGCTACACCCCATTCGTTTATGAAAGTATCACTGAACGGGGCTTTCCAGCTGGCCCTAGTTTCTGACCATAAATAACTCCAGGTTTGTTGTACCTGAGGGATCTTTGCACACTCAGGTTCAAAAGTCAGAAATTCCCCAGGTTTATGTGTTTTACGCGGAACCTTGTATTGAACCATCACATTATTTCCTCGGTCATCTTCATTGTGTCCAAACAGGACTTTATTAGTGATAGATGCGTTCTTTCCTACTATGATTGCGCTGCAGTCTTCAAGGATGTGTGCGTTTTCAGTCATGCTTTTGCTCCTTCCAGAATTTGTTTCTAACGTTATTCTACCTTTGGTATGAGTCTAAGGCCTTGGCGCATTGCCCATACTTGCCCTTTAGGGTCAAACAAGAAGAACAAGTTTATATCTTCTTCATCGCCCAGGACTTCCCTATCTCTTTGGACAGATATGGAGTCGTATCCTGTTGGTGTTGCACAGTATACGGACTCACGGTTTTTGCCATGGGTGATGTAAAATAGGTTTTTGCCGTCAGACGCAATGGTAATTTCTGTGCCTTCTCCAGACGCGTAACGACCAATGAGTTTTTCCAGATGATAAGAAGGAATATCTACTGGGGGCATGCGGAGCTCGTTGTAACTTCTGGGAAGGCCCAGGATTGCATTTACGGCTGCAAAGAAGACTTTGGAGGCAGGAAAATTGCTCAAGTTGGACAAGACTGCCACTTTTATTTTTCTTTCTGGTATAAACCCGATGTATGAGGCTACACCTACTATATTCCCGCCGTGATGTATGAGTGTTATGCCATTTGAGTATTCAGGCTCTGTTTGGAAACCGTACCCGTAGTAACTTCCATCTTCCAGAGAGTAATATGGAGAGGTTATCCTATCTATTGTTCCTGTTTCACATATTCTGTTGCCGTCGCAAAAACCTTTGTTCACATAAAGATCCATGTATCTAAGCAAGTCGTTTATTGATGATTTTAGAGAACCTGACGAAACAAAAGCTTCCCTATGCTTCCAAGGTGCTTTAACCACATTTCCATGATCATCACGATAATACAATCCTTGGACTTCAAAATTGGACAGGGCGGCTAAGTCGATAAACGTGTGATCCATACCCAAAGGATCCAAAATGTTCTTTTTGAGGTATTGCTCGTAAGTGAGACCTGATACCCTTTGGATTACTTCTCCAAGGAGGGAGAAGCAATCGTTTGAATAACTCAAGTACTGTCCCGGTCTACCAAGGAGTTCAAATTCATAGTTACCTATAAATTGCAACAGGTCTTTGTTGTCTCTTATTACTGGTTTACCTCCTAGGCTGTCCTCGGGCTTGTTCTTTAGGCAATTGGGATCTTTTAGGTATTCTTCTAGCGTAATGCTAAGCTCATTTACGTAATCGAGGGACGGAAGAGGGGGTATTCCTGACGTATGAGTAAGAAACGAATGAATTGTCATTTTGTCTGCCGCCCATGATCTTAGGATAGTAAATTCGGGAAGGTAACGTTTCACTGGATGTGCAGTAGATAGTTTCTTTTCTTCAGCCAATAGATTGATGCACAGCGCAGTAAAAGATTTGGTCACTGATGCAAGCCCGAACACAGTATCTGGTGTTATAGGTTGTCTCTTTTCTACATCTGAAACACCGAACCCTTTGAAGTATTCCAAGTTATCGCCGATAGAGATCCCTACGCCAATTCCTGGAACGCCAGTTTTTTCCTTCAACTCAGAAACATAATCTTCAAACTCGTTGGGATTAAAATTCTTTAGCACTTTATCTCCTCCATACTTACTCATACTGCAAACTACACCCTGATTGCAATATGAATTGGAAAGTTAAAGGGCTCCCTTGTATGATTGTAGAAAAGAGAACTTTAATGCAGGGCCCATTTTTTAAGGAGTTGATGGTCGTGGATTCCCTAGGTTTTAGAATAGGGTTGGATCTAATATTTCTGTCTCGAGTAGAAGAGTTGTATAACAGGCATTCTACCAACTTCCTCCAAAGATTTTTCACTGAAGACGAAATAAAATATTGCTTTAAAAGCCCTATTTTTCAAAAACAGATAGAATGTATGGGAGGTTTCATCGCCGCAAAAGAAGCGGTAATGAAAGTTCTAGGTGAAGGTTGGCCTAGGATACCTTGGACTGACATCGAAGTAATTCACGATGAAAGAAACAGGCCTTTTGTGGCCTTAAAAGGGGAAGGTTTGCTTCATATGGAACAAAATAATTTCGAGTCGGTACAAATTTCCATTACTCACGACGAATTGATAGCTGCTGCAGTTGCTATTGGAATTCCCGGAAAGTTTTGAGGAGGTCAAAAGCGTTGTTACTTGTATCTGCGCAGCAAATGCGCGAATTAGATGATAAGGTTCAGAAAATGGGTGTGCCTGCGCTTATACTTATGGAAAATGCAGGGAAGGCTTTGGCCTATCATTCTATGATAAGACTCGAGGAAAGAAGATCATCCTATGCGCCTGAAAGTGCAGATTCTTTACGGCATAAGGGCAGCATTGCGATTCTAGCCGGGCCAGGTCAGAACGGGGGTGATGGTTTTTGCGCCGCAAGGCACTTAGCGTCCTGGGGATACCAGGTGAAGGTAGGTTTCTTCGGAGACGAAAAACGGCTTCCTAGAGAAGCTTCTCTGAACTACGCCATGTTAGAAGGGTACCCAGTTGAGATCTATTCCGCAAACTATATGAGCCCAGAAATGGTTATGGATAAACTAGGTTATCCAGATCTGATAATCGACGCGCTTTTGGGAATAGGTGCTGGTGGCGATCCTCGCTTCCCCATAAGTCTGGCTGTAGATTGGGCAAATTCTCAAGGTGTACCTATCGTAGCTTGCGATATTCCTACAGGAATTTCAGCAGATACGGGGCAGGTGTATACCCCGTGTATAAAAGCGGATCTCACCGTTACTATGGGCTTTGCCAAAATTGGATTGTTTTCCTATCCTGGCAGAATGTTTGCAGGAGATATTATAGTTGAAAACTTAGGTTTTCCTCAGAACGTTGTGAAGATGGTTGCAGATGGGGAAGACGAACTAGGTGACCTGGGACATTTTGCCCTTGAAAAAGTGTTCGCCCAGGCGGTGTGCGCTCGGGAAATTCAAGAGCTATTGCCTCGAAGGCGTGACGACCATCACAAAGGGTTGTCTGGGCACGTCACCGTTATCGCAGGATCGGTTGGTATGGCCGGTGCCTCAGTTTTGACCGCAAAAGGAGCATTGAGAGCAGGGGCAGGAACTGTTACTCTTCTTTGCCCTGGGAAAATATATCAAGTTTGTGCTTCCATGGCGCCTGAGGTTATGGTGGTGCCCTGCGGAGATTCAGCTGTCTTTACGCCTGATCCTGAATCAATTAAAATGGCTAAGGATCATATAGATAGATCTGATGCAGTTGCCATAGGCCCTGGATGGGGCAGAGGGCGTTCCCAGACAGAATTCTTGAAGGAGATCTTATCTATCATGTCGAACACCGCTTGTGTGATAGATGCAGATGCTCTTTTTGCCCTCAGGGAGCTTGGTGGATTGCCGTACATTGCAGGCATAGATGGGGAGTTTGTTTTAACTCCACATCCCGGAGAGATGGCAACGCTCAGGGATATGAGTACTCAAGAGGTGGGTCGAGCCAGAACTGAAGTATCGAGAAAAGCAGCTATGGAATCCAGAAACGTTGTGTGTTTAAAAGGAGCAGGTACATGTACTGCCGGTCCAGAAGGTGAGCTGCTTATTAACACGTCAGGCAATTCTGCTATGGCTACAGCCGGTTCAGGAGATGTTCTAACTGGTATAATTGCTAGTCTGAAAGCGCAGGGACTTTCTTGTCTGGATAGCGCCGTTGCCGGCGTGTTTTGGCACGGAATTGCAGGCGATATTGCCTACGAAGAAAAAGGGTCGTTTGGAATCATTGCCGGAGACATCGTGGAACATTTACCTCAGGCTCGCGCTTTTATAGAGCGCGCATAGAGGGGGATAAAATTCTGCGAAGAGAGGTGAAAGGCCTAGTATAGCTAGGCTAGGATTTGAATAGAACTAAAGAAATAGTGGCAAGATTGCCGGAAGATGTGTTGGTAGACATAGATAATGTTGTAAAAAAGAGCAACAAAACCTTATCTGTGTTCATTACAGAGGCATGTTGTTTCTATCTTGAAAAGATAAAACGGGATAGCATGCTTGAGGCCATGAAGACGGGATATTTGGAGATGGCAGAGATAAACCAGGTTCTGGCTGAGGAGATATGGTGCGATTTTGCTCATTTTTGCCAGAGCGAGTATGAAAATTGGAGGAAGACCTGATTGGAGCCTTCTCGAGGAGACATTTATTTTGCAGATCTAAACCCGGTGCTCGGTTCCGAGCAGGGCGGTTTCAGGCCTGTTCTGATAATACAAAACGATATAGGGAACAAATACAGCCCTACAGTTATCGTTTCAGCCATAACTTCGCAGATCCAAAAGGCGAAACTTCCTACTCATGTTGAGCTTCCTGTAAGCATTTCAAATTTAGAGAAAGACTCAGTTATTTTGCTCGAACAGATAAGGACCATAGACAAGAGGAGACTGAAAAAGTGGGTTGCGAGACTCGATAAGACAATCATGAACAAGGTTGACGAGGCGTTACTGATATCGTTAGGGTTAAAGGAGTTATAACAAATCCAATTAAGGAGGTGCCCAATTGCTACCATATGCCTTAGGATTTCCCCGGGTGCGTCTTTCTAGCTTACCGACTCCTTTCGAAGAAGTCCCTCGTTTTTCGGAAGCTTTGGGAGGGCCAAGGATATTTGTTAAAAGGGATGATGCTACCAGTCTTGCACTAGGGGGTAACAAAGCTAGAAAACTCGAGTTCCTTTTGGGGGAAGCGTTGGAAGAGGGTTGTGATACAATAATTACTGCAGGAGGTCCTCAATCTAACCATGCGAGGATGACTGCAGCGGCTGCAGTAAAGTTTGGCATGGAGCCAATCTTAGTATTAGATGGCGAAGATCCTGGATATAGGCAGGGAAACTTGCTGTTAGACTATATATTAGGCGCACGTTTGATTTTCACAGGCGGTAGGGAAACTGCCGATGTAATATCCGAAACTGTGGAAAGCCTAAAATGTGATGGTAAGAAGCCTTATGTAATACCGGTAGGTGGCTCCAACTGTATAGGAACGTTGGGTTACATAGGCTGTGCAGCAGAACTTGCAGAGGATTTCAAGAAGGCCGGAGTTGAGCCCAAAAGTTTGTATCTGGCTACAGGATCGTCGGGTACATTGGCAGGGTTGCTACTTGGGAAGTTGCTATATAACCTTTCTTTTTCCATCAAGGGAGTTGCAGTAAGCCCAGGCGCAGATAAAAAAGAAGATAGGGCTTTACAACTTGCCTTAGAAGCTTCAGATCTTCTAAAAGCAAAGGTGGAAAGCCTAAATGAATCTCCACTTTCCTCGATTGATATTCAGGAGTTGGAGAATAGGATATGTGAGGTTTCTATTGAAAATATAAAAGATGAATTTAGCGTCACTGAGGATTTCGTGGGTCCAGGGTATGCTGTGCCCACGCCCGAAGGAATTGAGGCTATTTTTGCTTTGGCTCGAACAGAAGGCATAATCACCGATCCTGTGTACACAGGGAAGGCTTTAGCGGGCTTGATGGCGGACGTACGTAATGGATTGTACGATAAAGACGATGTAGTTGTTTTTCTCCACACAGGAGGAACGCCTGCCAACTTTGCCTATGTAGAAGCTTTTCTGGAAGGGGGATTTAAATGAAACCAGTTATAGGCATAACATCTAGCTGGGATGAGGAAAAACAGACGTCAGTATTGCCTTATGCGTACGTCGACGCTGTTTTGGAAGCGGGGGGAATTCCTGTTTTACTCCCAATAATGCCCAAGGATGATGCTGAAGAGATCTTGTCAAACATAGATGGAGTGTTATTTCCAGGTGGTGCAGACGTGGACCCTCAGAGATATGGAGAACGTCCCCACGAAAAGCTGAACTACGTTGATCCTAGGCTTGACGAGATGGAGTTGAATATAGCCAAATTGTCGCTTGAAAGGAGATTACCTATACTTGGTATTTGCAGAGGTTGCCAGTTGGTTAATGTGGCGGCAGGCGGCACCTTGGTTCAAGATATACCGTCTCAGGTAGGCGGAGCTATGAAGCATTCCCAGAAAGCTCCTAGGTGGCACGGAACCCATGAAGTGATTCTTGAAGAAGGTTGTTTCGCTGCAGACATCTTCGAAACCCGTAGGTTTGCGGTAAATTCGTTCCATCATCAGTCAGTAAGGGATGCAGGAGATGGTCTTAGTATTTCAGGTAGAGCTTTAGATGGTGTTGCAGAAGTAACTGAGGGAAGGCAAGGTTTCGTACTGCTTTTGCAATGGCATCCTGAGGCCATGTGGAGGAAGAACCCTCTATTTCTCAAGCCATTTAAGGCATTTGTGAAGGCGGCGGAACAGTTTAGCTACTGACTTGGAGGATATTAGTTAATAATGGGATACGATATTTCACAGTCTACGAGTAACCCTAGGCGTCGTTTCAGAGATTATGGATTGTCGGTAGGATCGCTATCTACAGGTCCAATGAATGCCATAACAGATGTTCCAGGAGTTTTAGTGGGTCACTCAACAATCATAGAAGGGGAAGGCCCCCTAATTCCCGGTAAAGGACCAGTTAGGACAGGAGTTACTGTAGTACGCCCTCATCCAGGGAATTTGTTTAGAGAAAAGGTGAGAGGGGCCGTACACATAATAAATGGTTTTGGAAAGGCAACGGGTATTGCGCAAATACAGGAACTTGGTATTATAGAGACACCGATTGTTTTAACCAACACTTTAAGCGTAGGTTCAGCGTGGGATAGTCTTTGTGAATACATGCTGGACTGCAATCCTGGAATAGGAATATCTGAGGGAACGGTTAACCCTGTGGTTTTGGAATGCAATGATGGTTATCTAAATGATATAAGAGGAAGGCATGTTAAAAGAGAACATGTGTTTGATGCCCTAGAAAATGCTTGTGGAGGATCTGTAGCAGAGGGTAATGTTGGATCTGGCACAGGTATGTCGTGTCTAGGTTTTAAAGGAGGCATAGGTACATCTTCAAGGGTTATAGACCTCACAAAACAATGGACGCTAGGTGTTCTGGTAATGTCCAACTTCGGCAAGATGGAAGATTTGCTAATCTGTGGCATCCCCGTAGGTATGGAGTTAAGTAAAGATATTGAAATGCAACCGCAAACACCCCCAGGTTCCGTTGTGATTATAGTAGGCACTGATGCTCCTTGCTCAGATAGACAGCTGTTGAGGATCGCACGACGATGTCAGGGTGGACTGGCTCGCGTCGGGTCCATGTTTTCTCATGGCAGTGGCGATTTTGTCCTGGCGTTCTCTACAGCAAACAAGGCATTAGAATCAGATACTCATGACCCTTGTGTCCAGGAATATATAAGAGATGACTCACGAGCTATGGGTCTCCTATTTAGAGCGTGCATAGAAGCAGTGGAAGAGAGTGTGCTCAATTCTTTATTTATGGCAGAGACCATGATAGGACGGGACGGTAATACAAAGTATGGCATACCCATTGATATGGTTCTTGATATATTAGATAGATCTACATAGATTTATGCTAAAATGTATAGGAATTTTTGATGAGCAGGATAATTCTGAAAGTTGTAGAATGAGGTACGAAATGTTTCAGGACCGGGCGATAGTTTGGCAGAAACAGTTTTTGGCCGGGGAGGTTTATGATGGCAGAAGCAAAAGATGAGGGAACAAACGCCGAGAAGCAAACGCCAGACGTAGGTAGACCCTCATATCTTAGGGGCCCATTGCCCAAAAAGAGCGATGTTCAACTCGAAGGGGAAACGGTTGCGCCAACAACTGAAGATCTCGATGAAGGGTCGGCTGCTAAAGTAGCAAAGAAGGATGTACAAGCAGAAGATGTTGAGCTGTACTCATGGAAGGTATGGCTTCTTCCACTTCGTCCCTGGATTTCTGTTTTAGTAGTGGCATCAATTATAGGGTGCCTAGGTCTTGCGTATTGGGCATTTCCTCAGTTATTCTTTGTATTAATAATGGCAGTTATATTGTTAAATAGGCTCGCGGTCTATCTATTTCCAGTAAAATATGTTCTTACAGAAGAAACGGTAGGTTTCCGAACGTTTCTAGCTAGAGATATTCGCTCTTGGGATAAAGTTCTCACCTACTACGAGTTTGAAGACGGGGTATTGGTCTCCCATGATACGCGGACGGTGAGAGGACGGCTGAAGTCTGGTTTGTTTTTGTATTACTATCCTGATGGTTCAAATAAAGAGCAGGTGCTCCAAATAGTAAAATCAAAACTAAAACCCCCTGACGAAGCGTTTGTGGAAAAGGACCGACTTATTGAACAGCAGAAGAAGGAAAAAGGAGGGGTAGGTTCAGCAATCGAACGAACTCGTAAAGTCAAATCCAAAAAGTAGGCGGCAAATGGCCGGTAATTACTGGGATCTCCAGTCTGTTGGGAGGATCCCTAGACGTAGAATGATTGGCAGTTTGAGATAAGAGTTAAGGAGGGAATCGGATGGAGGATATTGAGCGAAAGGAAGGCGTTGATGAAAGACAAGCAGAGTCTATTCTCGCGACTGACGTTGGATCGACGACTACGAAGGCTATACTCATAGAAAAACGTGGTGATGAGTATCGACTGGTGACTCGCGGTGAGATGCCAACAACAGTAGAGGAACCATGGGAAGATGTGATGATTGGGGTCAAAAAAGCCATTCGACGTATTGAAGAACTTATCGATAGGCGCATTTTGGATGATTCAGGCAACTTGATCAGGCCGAAAAGGGGAGAAGAAGGTGTAGACCTCTATGTCTCAACGTCATCTGCAGGTGGCGGATTGCAGATGATGGTTGCAGGCTTAGTTAAAAGTATAAGTGCTAGCTCGGCTCACCGTGCTGCTTTGGGTGCCGGAGCTGTAGTCTTGGACGTGATCTCAGTAGATGACGGTAGAACACAATCAGAGCAAATTACCAGAATTACAGAACTGCGTCCTGACATTATCTTGATGTCAGGTGGTGTTGATGGAGGCTCAGTTGCTTATATAGCGTCAATTGCTGAGATCATAAAACAGGCTAATCCCCAGCCAAGGTTCGGTGCAACGTATAAGTTGCCGCTTATTTACGCAGGAAACAAAGACGCCCAAGACATTGTAGTGGAAATATGTGGCAAAGACATGGATGTTCACGTAGTCGATAACTTAAGACCCAGGCATGATCTTGAGAATTTAGGGCCGGCTAGAGAGATTATACACGAGATCTTTATGAATCACGTTATGGCTCAGGCACCTGGCTATGCCACACTAATGGAGTGGGTCGATGCTACTATTATGCCTACTCCAGGCGCAGTTGGAAAACTGATTATGCTCCTTGCTGAAAGGGGTAACCAGAACATTATAGGTGTGGATATTGGTGGCGCTACAACTGACGTGTTCTCCAGTTTTGAAGATACTTTCACGAGGACCGTGTCTGCAAACCTTGGGATGAGTTATTCGATCTGCAACGTTCTAGAAGAAGCAGGTTTTGAAAATATACTGCGCTGGGTGCCATTTGAGGTTGATCGTTCACGCATCTCAGACTGGATCGCAAATAAGATGATTCGCCCAACAACAGTTCCGCAAACCATGTATCACCTGATAGTTGAGCAAGCTATTGCTAGAGAAGCTCTTCGTTTGAGTTTCGAACATCACAAAACCCTTGCCAAAAAGGTTGAACAACAAGAGGTAGGACTCCTAGTTACAGGTCGCTCAACAGTAACATCTGCATCAGGGCGAGATATAATTGACATGATTCATCTAGATATGTTGGTTGGGTCAGGTGGAGCTTTGTCACACGCTCCGAGGCGACAACAAGCTGCCCTCATGCTCATTGATGCTTTTCAACCTTGTGGCGTTACGTATCTAGCAGTCGACTCCATATTTATGATGCCGCACCTAGGTGTCCTTTCATCAGTTTATCCTGACATAGCTGAAGAAGTCTTCTACAAAGACTGTTTGGTGAAACTAGGAACTGTTATAGCACCGGTTGGACCGTTTAAACCTGGTAGAGTAACCGCTACAGTTAAGATAAAAATGCCGGACGGGACTGTATGCGAGCACCAAATCAAAGGTGGGGAGCTTGAAGTTATCCCGCTAGGTGTTGATGAGGTAGCAATGTGTAGGATACAGCCTCACGGTGGGAATATAGATGTAGGTGCTGGAAGAGGTAAGGCGATAGAGAAAGAGATTCACGGTGGGTTGGTTGGTATTATCCTAGATGGTAGAGGGCGTCCCTTGGAACTTCCGGAAGACAATATTGAACGCATTAATTTGGTTACATCTTGGTTTGAGGCGATGGATATTTATCCTATGGATGTCATCCGTGAATTGCAGGAAAAATATCCACCTACTAGAACCAGCGCAAGCAATCAAGGAGGGAAGAAGCGTGGCGGACTTTTCAGTAGATCTACCCGATGACGTGAAGAAGCAAATCACCCTAATTCGTAAGACGCGTAAGTTGCCTTTACCAGGAGAAGTCTTAGTTAATGTGGGAGATATTGTAAAACCTGATACACCGGTGGCAAGGATTGCGGTTAAACCTGGAATTCCTTGGGTAGTACCGGCAGCTAGATTGTTGGGAATTGAGCCAGATAAGCTTTCTAGTGCAATGCTTAAGGAAGTAGGGGATCGAGTAAAGACCAAGGAAGTGTTTGCTAGGGCAGATCAAGGACTATACGGACGTAAGGAACTTGAATCCCCGACTGACGGTGTCATAGAGGCAGTATCTGATCGTTCAGGCAGGGTCACTATTCGTGAAGAATTTGGGCGTGAAGACCCTCCTGTTACGTTTGATGTTGCTTTTCAGTTGAAGTGCAGACCAGAGGAACTTCCCCAGCATATGCTTAGGACAGTAGGACAAGAAGTAAAGAAAGACCAGATGATCGCTAAGAAAGGCGAGGGTCAAGCTTTCTTTACAAAGACTGCTCTTGCACCTGTGTCAGGGGTAATATCGGAGATAAATACCAAAACGGGTACAGTCACTATTTCACGGCCCTTTAAAGAGGTTGTAGTGTATGCCTATATAGAAGGTGAAGTTGTCGAAATCATTGAGGATCGTGGCTGTGTGATCGAGACCCCAGGGATTAAGATAAACGGTATTTTCGGTCTCGGGCGAGAAACCCATGGGGAGATTAAAGTTCTGGTTGATGGGCCAGAGCAGGTATTAGAAGCTGACATGATAACAGAGGACTGCAAAGATAAGATAATCATTGGCGGTTCTTTTGCCACTAACGAGGCACTGGACAAGGCACTGGAAGTCGGAGTTAAGGGAGTTGTTACAGGCACTGCCAACTACTTTAACCTTACCCAGTCCCTAGGTGTCAAATTGGGTATAGGCATTACTGGGCAAGAGGATATACCCATAACAGTGGTTTTAATGGAAGGGTTTGGCCATTTGAATATGAGAAGAAGTGTATGGGAAACGTTGGCAGCTCTTGAAGGTATGACTGCATCTATGAACGGTGCGACCCAGATTAGAGCTGGAGCAATAAGGCCGGAGATAATCGTGCCATTCTTCGGGTATACTGGCGAACTAGCCGAGCCTACTTTTTATGATGTTGACTTGCGCCAAGGAATGCCTGTGCGTATTGTAAGTGAACCATACTTTGGAGTAGTCGGTGAAGTGGCGGAAATAGTTAAAGAGCCAGTCATGATAGAAACAGAAGCTAAGGTTCCTGTGGTTAAGGTGAAGTTGGAAAACGGTGACAAAGTAGTTGTGCCGAGAGCAAACGTGGAGATGATCTAGACGGCACAGAACACAATTGCCTCTGGTCTTTTCGCTCGTTCTCATAATTGGGCGATCAACGCCTTGGTCAAGCTAAGGTAAGTAGGTGTATAATATTACAGTCATGGAGTATCTGGGATTATGAGGAGGTGTCATAAATGCTGCAATTTCGTGATCCCATTGATGATGAGAGACGAGACGAGATCATCGAGGCTATGGCAAATCAGATAGTGCGGTTTGGGATGACAGTCCCTGCCATATTCTTTTTGGAGATGAGCAAGCCACTAAGCTTCATAGGCGGTCAGGCTATGCATTTTTTCGCGCCAATCGTTGGTGTATTTTTCGATACGTTTGAGGATTATGCTTTCTTCTTCGACAATAGAGATAATGTGGAACTCTTGATTCAGCGTCTGGAATTGGCAGCTATGGAAGAAAAGGCCGAAGAAAAGAAGGCAAAAGAAGCCAAGAAAGAATCTAAGAAAGAGACTAAGAAGGCTAAGAGATGGAAGAAGGGTTCTGCACTAGATGAAGCTATGAACATGGAAAGCGATGGGAACCGGGAGACTGATTCTCCAGAAGAAGGACCTAAAGAATGATTCAAGATTTAGAGGATTTACGTAAAGCGATGTCGTAATGTACATGGTAGATATTTATCACGATGTTAGTTGGCAGCAAGGGAGGGGAACAGTTCGTGCAGGAAGGTAAAACGGTGTTGAACCCAGATGAGATAAATACTGTTCTGGCAACAGACTGCGGTTCTACTACAACTAAGGCTATCCTCATTGAAAAGGTTGACGATGAGTATCGACTCATTGTGAGAGGTGAAGCACCTACTACAGTAGAAGCACCTTACGAAGATGTTACTCTAGGTGCGCGAAACGCGATTAGAGAAGTTGAAGAGCTCACCGGTAGGCGTTTTCTTAGCGACGATGGAGTCATTACTCCTACTCAACCAGATGGTTCCGGGGCTGACATATTCATGTCAACCTCTTCAGCAGGTGGCGGATTGCAGATGATGGTAGCCGGAGTTGTCAAGACGATGACGGCAGAATCGGCAGCCAGGGCTGCTCTTGGAGCAGGCGCTATAGTTATGGATGTTATTGCAGTTGATGATGGAAGGAAGCCTCATGAGAAGATCCAAAGGATAAGGCAATTGAGACCAGATATGATTCTTCTTTCTGGAGGAATTGACGGTGGAACTATAACCCACGTCGTAGAAATTGCAGAGCTTATCGCTGCAGCAGAACCCAAACCTCGTCTGGGAATAGGATACAAACTGCCGGTTATTTACGCTGGCAACAAGTTTGCGAGAAAGCATGTGGAAGAAATTCTTGGCGAGAAGACGGACTTGAGGGTTGTAGATAATTTAAGACCGGTTTTGGAAAAAGAGGTTCTAGGACCTGCAAGAGAAGCTATCCATAATCTTTTTATGGAGCACGTTATGGCACAGGCCCCTGGTTACAACAAACTTATGACCTGGACACCTGTACCTATTATGCCAACTCCTGGGGCGGTAGGCAACTGTATGCAGACAGCGGCCAAAGAATATGATATGAGCGTCATAGGTGTGGACATAGGTGGAGCTACTACTGACGTCTTTTCAGTGTTCGGCGAATATTTTAATAGAACGGTGTCTGCAAACCTAGGGATGAGCTATTCCATATGTAATGTGCTTCTTGAAACGGGTCTACCCAACATAATGAGGTGGATTCCGTTTAAGATGGATGAGGCGAACCTTAGGAACAGGATCAGAAACAAGATGATTCGACCCACCACCATCCCCCAGACTTTGGACGATCTTATAATTGAACAAGGCATAGCCAGAGAAGCGCTTCGCCTTGCGTTTGAGCATCACAAAAGTCTCGCGGTAGGGCTTCGAGGTGTTCATAGGGAAAGAACAATCGGGGACGTGTTTGAGCAGACCGGATCGGGTGAAACGTACATTGATATGATGGAATTGGGTATGTTAATTGGGTCCGGAGGAACACTCTCTCACGCGCCTAGACGGGCGCAAGCCGCTCTTATGTTGTTAGATGCTTTTCAACCCGAAGGGGAAACCATGTTAGCGGTTGACTCGATTTTCATGATGCCTCAACTGGGCATACTTGCTACGGTCCATCCGAAAGCAGCTATGCACGTTTTTGATAAGGACTGTCTGGTGAAATTAGGGACAACCATTGCTCCTTTAGGTCCCAGCAGCAGCAATCTTAAATTTGGAGAACCTTGTGTGACTGTAACAATTGAATACAATGAGCAAGTCATTGAGGAATCGGTACCTTATGGATCAATGAAGGTTATAAAGATTCCTGAAGAGACGACGGTAGACGCTGTCATTCGGCCTGAAAGGCACTTTGATGCTGGCAATGGATATGGACGTGTTGTTGAAACCCAAGTTCACGGTGGCGTAGTTGGCGTGATAATAGACTGTCGGGGACGTCCTACTGTTCTTCCAGAAGATCCGGTTTTGAGGAACCAGAAGCTAGTCGAATGGTTTAAAGCTATGGATATGTATCCAGCAGATCTACTTGATAAATATGCGGCTCAAGGCGTATAGAGGGGAGGAAGGAGTAAATGGCACACGCATATACACCAGGATTAAAGGTTACGGAAAAGGCGGTTATAAGGAAAACACGACGCCTTCCTATCCCCGGCGAAGTTTTGGTAGAAAAGGGGCAGAAAGTATCACCTGACACAATCGTAGCGAGAACCAGTATCCCAGGTAATCCGCAGACTGTTAACGTTGCCAATCTTTTGGGCATAGAGGCTACTGATGTTCCAGACTACATGGTCAAAAAGGAAGGGGACTTTGTCGAGGAAGGGGAGGTTTTGGCACGGTATACTTATTTCTTCGGCCGTTTCAAACGTGAGGTAACGTCACCTGTAACTGGCACAATAGAGATGATCTCAAAAGTTACAGGGCAAGTGACACTCAGAGAGCCCCCCATTCCTGTTGAGGTGGATGCCTATATTGAAGGCATAGTAGAGGAGATTATTCCAAGGGAAGGCGTAGTTGTGGTCACTGAAGGCGCGTTTATACAAGGGATTTTTGGCGTAGGTGGAGAAACTACAGGGACTATAAGAGTTGCAGTTGATTCGCCTGACGATGTGCTCACCGCTTCTCACATAGAAAGTGACGATGACGGTAAGGTTGTAGTTGGTGGTTCGCTTATAACCAGCGATGCAATTCAAAGATGTGCAGAAGTAGGAGCGCGCGGTATTGTAGCAGGTGGCATAATAGATCATGACCTAGTTGAGTACCTAGGTTTTGATATCGGAGTAGCAATTACCGGTCACGAAGACGTACCGGTGACCCTCATAATAACCGAGGGTTTCGGTCAGATGAAGATGGCGGACAGGACTTTTAACTTGCTAAAGAAACTGTCTGGATTGAGAGCGTGCATAAATGGAGCTACGCAGATCAGAGCCGGTGTTATGCGCCCCGAGATAATAGTTCCAGGATATGAAGGAGAAGGTGAATCAGCCTCTGATGACCGGTATTTGAGTGAAGGCTTGGTAATTGGAACACCTGTAAGAATTATTAGAGAGCCTTATTTCGGGTTGCTTGCTGAGGTTGTAGAATTGCCTCCCGAGCTTCAGCTCATCGAATCCGAATCTAGGGTTAGGGTTCTCAAAGCGAGGCTGGAAGACGGGACTATAGTTACTGTTCCGAGAGCAAACGTTGAAATAATCGAGGCGTAACTGACCTGTGACCAGTCTTCGATTACTTGCGGGACGACATAGATGCGACCTTTGTCGTCCTTTTTGTTTTTAAAAGAAGGGTAAATTTCTTTTAGCCTTCGGATAGAGGGATACCCTGTCTCGGCGAAGAACCAATGTATATCATAGGTGTATGGAAGGAGGATTAAAGAGCAGGCTAACAACGTTGTTACCTGCCATAAAAATGGATTATGACGTTCTTAAACAGTTTCTAAAAGAGCCTGTGATTCCTATGGCGTGCAAGTTTGGCGATTATTTGCCAGTTCTACTAGATGTACGCCAAGTTTCACAAATTGTAGTGCCTGCTGAACTCCCCGATGCCGCTGTTTTGGGCGCTACTATTGATAACAGATTTCGAAGCACGATAGACGGCACAGGAACTTCTCAGGAGTCTTTAGTACAGCAGCTCAAGCGAAAAGCCAGTAGGTTAGGGCGAAAAGACAAGGCCAAAGAAACCCGAATGAAAAGTGACCTTTTAAGGGAACTATACACTGAAGTAGTTGAAAACTCAGTTTCATACAAAGTGTATATGGAATGGATAGAAAAGTTAGGGTTGGAGAAGAAAATACTAGAGTCCAGACCTACTATACGGGAAGTATACATCTTCAAAGATATTTCCCTTGCTGTAGAACTTGAGGAACTACAGGATATGCGTAAGGATATACGGTGGGATTTTTTGCGAGCCCACGATAGATCTGTTCCACCAACATTTTGGGCGTTTCCAGAAGAACTGAGTCCTGCCTTTTTGAGAAAACTTGGCGATTTGTTGGGATACCCTGCTTGTTGCATAGACAGATATATTTTCGATAGGTCCTCAGGGATTTTGAGCCCAGAAGTAAGGGCTGCTAACCAGATTATACATGCGGAAAGCCCTGAGGAAGTAGATAAATTCGCTTACTTTACCAAGGACTTTTTCCCGTGTCAACCTGATTGCGAAAGGGCCGCAGAAATAGGTAGGAATATGTATGAGAGAGTCAAAAGACTGGACGCTGATTTAGGAGAACTTTATCTTGAATATTTGTCGGACAATGTGAATTTGATTAGGCAGTATCCTGAGATTATAGAGGAAAAGGCCAGGCGTCTAGAGCGTGAACGTGAGGGATTTCAGAGACAGGGAGATGACGTGGAGGATGAAAGATGACTTAGTTCAGAATTCCCTTTTCGAATACCCTGGCCAAGGCGGAAAAACTCTCAGGGAGAAAAAAGGCGAACCTATCGAGGCGGGCTATGCCGACAAGTTTGCCGGCATCGATAGCCTTGATGCTTTGAGGGAAATTGTTATCCAATGCAAGGAATGTGAACTTAGGCAGTCAGCCAAAGGGGTGGTCTTCGGCGAGGGGAATAGTAAAGCACGCATAATGCTGATAGGAGAGGCACCTGGGAAAACCGAAGACGACACAGGCAAACCTTTTGTAGGACGAGCCGGACACCTTTTAGATATTATGCTAGAGGCTAACGGTTTTTCCCGGGAGGAAGTCTTCATAACCAACATAGTCAAATGCCGCCCACCTGGGAACAGAATGCCCAGTAGCGAAGAGGTTCAGGCGTGTCTTCCAAATCTCAAAGCTCAGATTCGGGCGATAAAGCCTGATATAATTGTGCTTCTAGGTGCGCTTTCTTGCCAGACTCTAATAGATCCTAGCCTTAGGGTTACAAAGGATAGGGGCAAGTGGTTTGAAAAGGATGGCATACAGTACTTAGTTACGTTCCACCCTGCTGCTGTGCTACGGGATGAACAAGGGAAGAAACATCTCATGCTGGAAGACATGAACAGCCTGAGAAAGAAATATGAAGAACTGGTCAGATAGTTGTGAATGGTGATGCTTTTGGAGGGTAGATTGCTTACTTTACAAACGCGATCTTCTCATGAAACTGCAGAATTGGGAAGAGTCATAGGGGAGCGCCTCAAAGGTGGCGAGATAGTCTTATTGGAGGGCCCTTTAGGTGCAGGTAAAACCACAATGGTTCAAGGGATCGCTCGAGGACTGGGCGTTGAGAAACCTGTGAGCAGTCCTAGTTTCGTCCTGGAGAAGATATACGAGGGAAGAAGCCCACTCCATCATTTCGACTTCTATCGCTTGGATTTGGAAGATATTGAAGAGTCTGGTTTTCTTTATGATTTGGATCCTGAGGCTGTCATAGTGATAGAATGGGCTGATCGACTTGGTGGCATGTTATCTGACTGGACGCTTAGGATCAGTATAGATTTTGTTAGTCCATCTGTTCATAGGGGTTGTTTTGAAAGGGCAGAATTACGAAACGTGAAGATCAGGGTGAAAGACGAAGGTATGGCCAATGGGATCGAGCAGTTCATTCAAAGAGGAAAAGCAGATGGTGGAAAAACTGGCAAATAGAATATTGGCAGTAGAAACTAGTACAGATTTCCTGGGTGTATCTATAGTTGACGCCGGAGGAGTACGTTTCGAGATAACTACGTCTCAGCCTAGGATTCACTCGGCCCTACTCTTGCCGCTGTGCGTTTATGCTCTTGAGATGGTAGACGTAGAATTGAACGATATAGACTGTTTCGCAGTGTCAACGGGTCCTGGTTCGTTTACAGGCCTTAGGATAGGATGCGCAGCGGTTCAGGGGCTGGCGCTAGCCCGCAATAAACCTGTGGTTAAGGTGCCTACTTTCGAAGTATACTTAAGGCAGTGTAGAGGGTACGATAACTTGGCGGTTGTACAGGGTAGAGCCAAGGGTCAAACAGTATGCGCTTTTTACAGGCGCGCATTGTTGCCCTACCAAAATGGAGAGGGATTTTGGAACGAATATGGATTTGAGCAAGTTGTGACTATTGGTCCTAGGTCTTACGAAGAGTTTTGCCAAGATCTGATGAAATCGGCAAAAGAGCGCATTTGGGTTACAGGAGACGCGGCTTATGAGTTTGCTGAGTTCGCTTCAACGTGTTTGCCATGCGAAGTGCGTTTGGTCGATGAGTATTTGTTGTTACCGCGTCCAGGCATAGTAGGTTTGATCGGTAGGCAAATGTTTGCACATGGGCAGGCTGTCCATCCTTCTCTGGTTGTCCCAGAATATTACAGAAAATCTTACGCTGAGGTCATTTTTTCACAACGTCAAGACGAAGGTGAAATGCCATGAAGAATATTATGCAGGTTACAATAAGTGAGATGACTCTGGATGATCTAGATGAAGTTCTGGCAATTGAAAATCAATCTTATCCGACCCCCTGGTCTAGGCGGGCTTTTGAATCGGAACTTAAACACAATCTATATGCGCATTATTTCGTAGCTAGACATGAGGAAGAGATTGTAGGTTATTTTGGCATGTGGGTTATATTAGACGAAGCCCATATCACCAACATTTGTGTGAACCCTAAGTATAGGCGTCAGGGCATAGGAGAGCAGATGCTCAGGTTCGCTTTTGACAAGGCCAAAGAACTTGGTGCCTCGCAAATGACTTTAGAGGTAAGAGTCTCTAATCATGCAGCCCAGAACCTTTACCGGAAGCTGGGTTTTGAGGAGAGAGGGATTCGAAAGGGGTATTACACGGACAATAATGAAGACGCTCTCATTATGACCAAAGATGACTTAGGCCCGGGAAGACCCCAGTCAGAACAGGTTAAATGGATGCTATAGCACAGTTTACATCATCTCTTGTTTTTCGAGCGGCGTCTGCAATTGCTTGGTATATTTCTTCGGGAGCAGGGCGAAGATCGTCTAATTGTTCATAGGCAAAAATGATCTGCCTGGACGAAGACACAAGGGCGCCTCTGCCATCTTTCAGAAAAGCTGGTTTTACGTCTTCTGCAGTTCCCCCCTGGGCACCATAACCCGGCAGCAGGAAAATTGTTCTAGGCATGAGCTGTCTTAGACGAGTTAGGTTTTCAGGATAAGTAGCCCCAACTACTGCACCTACATTGGAAAAATTGCAATTACCCAGGTTCAAATTGCCAATCGCTGCCACTGAAGCGGCGACTTTTTCAAACACAGTTTGAACTGACGTACAGTCTTCCTCTGTCACCTTGAGATCTTGAAAGGCCGAAGAACCGGGATTAGATGTCTTGACTAGCACAAAGAGCCCGCAATCATTTTCATTTGCCATTTCAACAAAAGGCTCGAGGGTGTCAGGTCCTAGAAAAGGATTAATAGTTAACGCGTCTACAAAAAAATCTGATTTAGGGTGAAGGTAGGCGGCAGCATATGCCCGACCTGTGTTCCCAATATCGCCTCGTTTGGCATCTAGGATTACAGGAATGCCTAAATTACGTGCGTATTTTATAATTCTAGAAAGAACTGTCAATCCTGTGATCCCCATGCTTTCAAAGAAGGCAGCCTGGGGTTTTACGGCGCAGGCGTATTGTTTTGCTACATCAATTACCATGACGCAAAAAGTTTCTAATAGATGTTCCTTGGATTTTCCTGAGAAAGATTGTTGCAGCTTCGAACCGGGGGCAAATATGCGCATAGGATCCGGGTCTATTCCAATTACAATACGAGAGTCTGTCTTATCGATGGCATGTTGGAGCCTGTCGGCAAAATGCATAGCAATTTCCCACCTTTGAAAAGGTATTGCCCACGAAGAACTGGCAAGAACAAGACTACCAGCACTAGTAGATTGATGCAAGACGGCCAAGTAATTTTGGAGTTGACGCAATTTCTGAGAAAGTCTTTTGGGAACCGTATAATTGTTGTAGACTGATAAGAGGTGATATAAATGCTCATGTTGGGAATTGATACATCTTGCGATGACACTTCGTGTGCAGTGGTAGAGGATGGGCAAAAGATATTGTCTAATGTAGTTTCTTCCCAGACGGATCTCCATTCTAAATATGGAGGCGTTGTTCCTGAGATAGCTTCTAGACGTCACGTCGAGATTATAGTTCCTGTTACTGAAGAGGCCCTGCTCCAAGCAGGTGTGACTCTTTCTGATATTGATGGGGTCTCTGTAACCCATGGTCCCGGATTAATAGGGGCCTTACTGGTTGGAACATCTTTTGCTAAATCCTTGGCCTATGGATTAGGAGTACCATTAATTCCTGTGCATCATCTTGCTGGTCATATATATGCCAATTTTTTGGGTAAGGATGTTCCTAAGTTTCCCGTTCTTAACCTTGTGGTTTCAGGTGGACATTCTGAACTTATACTAATGAAATCTCACGGTCATTTCCGTATTGTATGCCAAACTTTGGATGATGCAGCAGGAGAAGTGTTTGATAAAGTAGCTCGGGAAATGGGGCTGCCTTTTCCTGGAGGTCCTTATCTAGACGAACTTGCTGAATTTGGTGACCCTGGGAGCATTTTCTTTCCCCTCCCCAAGATTGAAGGCTTTGAATACGCGTACAGTTTTTCAGGCATCAAGACCCGTGCTATTTTGGAGTTTCAAGCTAAAGGTGAGAGCGAAGAGTTTAAGGCGGATTTGGCTGCAAGTTTCAGAAAAGCAGTTGTGGACCAGTTATTACATCCTGTAAAAGAAGTGATTGACAAGACAGAGGCCAAATCGTTTGCCATTTCGGGGGGAGTTGCAGCCAACATGCTGCTTAGAAGAGAAGCGGAAGCACTATGCAAAGAACTAGGCGTTCCTCTTTATGTTCCGCCACCTGAACTTTGCACTGATAACGGGGCAATGATCGCTGCAGCGGGGTTTTTCAAATACCAGTGCGTAGGAAGGGATATGAATGAGTGGTTATATTTGAGCCCGTCTGCAGGTCTTGAACTCGAATCTTGGGGAGATGGGTATTCATGAGCGTACTTGAGCCTACACCTCCTCCTTCAATCGAGGTCCTTTTGTACCATGCGGAAAATGAGGGGATATTGCCTATAACTTCAGTGTGCAACATGGGCTGTATTTTTTGCTCCAATAAGTACAATCCTGAAGGTTGCGAAGTCTTTAACATCGAACCGCGACCGCTCAAACATATAGAAGAGACCATCCTTTGGCTCGGAAGCACTAGAAGCCCGGTAATCATTGGGGAGTCTGTAACACGGATTAACGAAGGGGAACCTTTGACCCATCCTGATTTTCTTGAAATCCTGAAGCTAGTGCGTGGAACCTACCCTGAACGGAGTATTCGAGTGACTACCAATGCTTCTTTGTTTACTGAGACATTGATTGACGAAGTTAGAGAGATGGGAAATGTGGAGTTTCTAATTTCGTTAAACACGGTAGGCTACAGAAAAGAACTGATGGGCGATATGAATCCAGAAAGAACTTTGAATAATGTTCGCACCTTAGGCCAGAGCAATATTACGTTTGAAGGAAGCATAGTTGCTTTGCCCTTTATAACAGGGTGGAATGATGTTGAGGACACGGCTAAATTCTTGAAAGACTGCGGCGCAACGTGTATACGGCTGCTTGCTCCAGGATTTTCAAAATTGCATCCTCTAAGTTCCAAGGTACCTATAGATTTACGTGATGAACTCTTAGATTTTGGTTTGCGTTTGAGAAAAGAACTGAAGATCCCTGTTCTTGTTGAACCGCCCTATCTGAAAGATTTGACGCCTGTGGTGGTAGATGTATTACCCCGTTCTCCGGCAAAAAGGGCAGGTATAAGGCCTGGCGATGTAATCGCTTACGAGCGGGGTAGAGAAATATTTTCTAGTTCCCACGCGTTCAAAATCATGAGAGATTTGGAGAACCCGAGAATCACTTATGAAAGGGACGGGGTTTTTTACGATACTGTCATTTATAAAGAACAGTTCACATCTCCGGGGGTTATCATGTACGACGATCTCGACCCTGAAGACTGGTTCGACTGGGAGAGGAAGTCTGGGGTAAGGCGGAGAAAGATGCTCATCCTCACCTCGGTTTTTGCCAAACCTCTTATCGAAAGCGCCTTAGAAAAGCGGGGTTTGACTGCAGAGGTTAAAGCAGTGCGTTCCCTTTTCTTTGGCGGAAACATTGAGGCTGCTGGATTGCTCACAGTTAGAGATTTTTTGGGTAGTTTTGAAGAAGTTGTTTCGTCAGGGTTTGAACCAGGTGTTGTGACTTTGCCGAAGCGGGCGTTTGACCCGTGGGGCAGAGACCTTGAGGGCGTCAGATACAAGGATTTCGAGGTTTTAACCGGGTGCAGGGTAGTTCTTGGCTGACGAAAAGGAGGAATGAATTTGGATATTGGAGAAGGAATGTGAGGTAGGGAGGTGCCACTGAGTTTAAGAAGATAAAGTGTCTTTGGGAGGTTGAGAGGAAAGTGGACATTAAGCAATTCTTAAAAGACGCATCCATGGCCCATGGGGTTAGTGGCTTTGAATTTGCAGACATTGCTAAGATTGTTCAAGAACGAATGTCAGGATTAGTTGATGAAATTCGCACAGATGCCCTTGGGAACATTATAGGAGTGCGTTATGGGGATACAACGGACCCCTTAAGGCCCAAGGTGATGCTCGCAGGGCACATGGACGAAATTGGGCTTATGGTCACGAAAATTGAAGAAGGCGGTTTTCTGCGATTTACCCAAGTAGGTGGAGTGGATCCCCGAATATTGCCGGGCCATGAAGTTATTGTGTACGGGAAAAAACCTCTTACAGGGATAATAGGGGTAAAACCTCCACACTTAACTTCAAGGGAAGAAGCTGCACGTGCCCATAAAATGAGCGACTTATTTATTGATGTTGGCATGCCTGAAGAGATGGTAAGAGATCTGGTGAGGGTAGGGGATGTTGTTACCTTCAAGCGCCAGGTGAGCGAGCTTACCTCAGACGTGCTGGCCGGCAAGTCTTTTGATGACCGCGCAGGTGTGGCTGTGATGCTAGTATGCTTAGAGGAATTAAAGCGGTACAAAGTAGCAGCGGACGTTTACGCAGTTGCTACTACTCAGGAGGAAGTGGGGCTAAGAGGGGCTATGGTATCTACGTATGGCATTATACCTGATATAGGTATAGCTATTGACGTTTGCCACGCAGAGACTCCTGGAGTTCCAGATTGGAAGACTTCATCTATGGGAAAGGGTCCTGCCCTTACCCAGGGTGCTAACATTCACCCTAAGGTGTACCAAGGATTAGAGAGGGCAGCTAAGGAACTGGGTATTCCAGTGCAGCCTGATGTAGCTCCTGCAGCAACTGGGACTGATGCGTGGGCCATGCAGGTTGCTCGGTGTGGGGTAGCTACAGGATTAGTTTCTATCCCAGAAAGGTATATGCATACTTCAGTTGAAACTTTAAGTATTTCAGATGTGGAGAAGGCGGGAAGACTTATCGCTAGATTTATATCGTCAGTAGACGCTTGTTTTGTGAAGGAGTTGAAAAAATGGACCTAAAAACCCTTACATCTCTTTCCGGCGTTTCAGGTGATGAATATGAGGTTCGGGACGGGATAATAAAAGAGCTAGATAGCATGGGAGTATCGTACGAATGCGACGTGCTGGGCAACGTAATTGCAAGAAAAGGCAACAAAGGGCCCAAAGTCATTATAGATGCTCATATGGACGAAGTTGGGCTGGTAATTACGTATATTGAAAAGAACGGATTTCTTAGATTTGCTACAGTTGGGGGTATAGATTCTAGAGTTTTGGTGTCCAAGCGTGTTTTGATAGGTAAACATAGAACACCTGGCGTAATAGGAGCCAAGGCCATACACCTCCAGGAGCGGGATGAACGTAACCGAGTAATACCTTCAGACCAGCTTTTCATCGATATCGGCGCTAGTTCGAAAGAAGAAGCGGAACGCAAAGTCAAACAAGGTGACTATGTGATCTTTGATACCGAATATGAAGAACTATCTGACGGAATAGTAAAGGCCAAAGGTTTGGACGACAGGGTAGGCTGCGCTATATTGTTGGAGGTTCTCAAGGAGCCTTGGGAGGATATAAACCTTTACGCAGTATTTGCCACTCAAGAGGAAGTGGGACTAAGAGGCGCTAAAGTAGCCGCATATGGCATTGAGCCTGATATGGGTTTGGCCATAGAGGGTACCGTTTGCGCAGATATACCAGGTACTGACAAAGAGTTTCAAGCTACACGTCTAGGTCAAGGAGCTGCTCTTAGCATTATGGACTCAGGTTCCATACCTAACAGGGCAATGTTGAAAGAGCTAATAAGGTTAGCTAAAGAAAACGACATTCCTGTGCAGTTCCGGGAGGCTACTTCAGGCGGAAACGATGCGGCTGCGATCCAACAGGCTAGGGCTGGATGTCCAGTAGCCTCTGTTTCTGTACCTTGTCGGTACATACACACGCCCTGTTCTTTAATGTCAATGTCAGATTTTGAAGCAGCTAAACAATTGGTAATTGCTTTCTTGAAAAGTGTTGAAGGAGGTTTTAGACCGTGAAAGAACTTGTAAAGAAATTCACAGAAGGTTTTGGGCCATCAGGCTTTGAGGATTCTATAAGAGAGATCATTCGTAAAGAAGTAGAACCATTTGTGGATGAAGTTAGAGTAGATGCATTGGGTAATCTGATTTGTTTTAAGAAAGGAAATGGCGGCAAAAAGGTTTTGCTCGATGCCCATATGGACGAAATCGGCGTAATAATTACTCACATTGACGAAAACGGGTTCCTCAGATTTGGCAGTATAGGTGGAGTCAACCCTATAATCGCTCTAGGCCAGAGAGTTTACTTCGAAAATGGTGTTTGCGGAGTTATAGGCAGTGAAAGAATTGAAGATCCTAAAGACTTAAAGTTGGAGAAGTTTTTCATAGATATTGGTGCTAAGAGCAGGGAGCAAGCTGCTGAAAAAGTTAAAGTGGGAGACGCTGGCGCGTTTTTGCAGACAGCCATCGATCTAGGCGACAGAATGATCGCAAAGGCTATGGACGATAGAATTGGATGTGTAGTGATCGTAGAAGTCCTTAGGCAGCTTAAGGAAACTAAACATGACATATATGCAGTGTTTGCCACCCAAGAAGAGGTAGGTCTAAGGGGAGCTAGGGTAGCTGCTTACGGTGTAGAACCAGACGTAGGCATTGCATTTGATGTGACCGGTACAGGAGATACTCCTAAGGCTCGTACTATGGATGTGTCCATCGGGAAGGGTGCTGCAATCAAAGTGAAAGATTCCAGCTTGATTTGTCATCCAGGATTAAGGGAGTACCTCGTAAAATTGGCTGAAGAGAACGGGATTCCTTACCAGCTTGAAGTACTAGAATCAGGTGGTACCAATGCAGGTGCGATACAGATGACTAAAGCCGGTATACCCGCTGGGGTCATTTCAATTCCTTCAAGATACATTCACACACCAGGAGAAATGGTAGATCTTGATGATGTCAAGGCTTGTATAGATCTTTGCGTTGCCGCTTGCCAAAGCCCACTGGATTTTTGAAGGGGGAAGGAGCGTAGTTCTCAATGTTAGAACTAGAAAAGGTGTTAGGAATTGCCCAGAAATTAGGGGCTGAATACGCAGATGCTCGCTACGTGTCTACTAAGGCAGAACCCATATTTCTCGAAAGTGATGGGGCAAGTAGCGTATCAACTTCTAAAAGCACAGGTGTAGGCTTGCGAGTGTTGGTAGATGGCGCATGGGGTTTTGCGTCAACTCCCAATCTGAATGAAAGAAGTTTGGGCCAGTTGGCAAAAGAAGCAGTTGAAATCGCTAGCGCATCAGCGATGTACAAAAAAGGTGAAGGAACCAGCTTAGATCCCCTGCCTTCAATTAACGTTAAGTACAAAACGCCAGTAAAAGTTGATCCGTTTAGCGTTAAGGCTGAAGAAAAACTGGAGTATCTAAACGATGCCCTAAGCGAGGTAAAAGGCATGCCAGATATTTCTCGGGCTAGGGCTTCTATGATTTCCTACACAGAAGAAAAAGTGTTTTTGTCTACAGATGGGCGAAAGATCTCTCAGAATTTAACCTATACAGGGGCAGGGATTTCCGTTACCGCAAGGGGGCCCAACGATGCCCAAAGCAGATCCTTTGACGATTACGCTTCTTCTGGGTATGAGTTTGTATTAGATTTGGATTTGAAAACTAAGATACAGGACCTGGCGCGAGAAGCAAGAGAACTATTAAACGCCCCTGTCTGTCCTGAAGGAGTGACAGACCTGGTGATGGGCGGTTCCATGACTGCGTTGCAGATCCATGAATCATGCGGACATCCTGTGGAGCTGGACAGAGTAATGGGTTGGGAAACGACTTATGCAGGCACTTCGTTCCTGACGCCGGAGAAGAAAGGAACTTTTAGGTACGGTTCTCCTGAAGTACACATAGTCGCTGATGCTACCATACCTGAAGGTCTTGGGAGTTTTGGATACGATGACGAAGGCATTGAAGCTCAAAGAACAGACCTAATAGTTGATGGAATCTTCCAGGATTATCTGACTTCCAGAGAGTTGGCACCTATGTTTGATCAAGAGTCTAACGGCAGCATGCGTGCAGTGGGCTGGGAAAACTTGCCTATGATAAGGATGACGAATATAAACTTGGAGCCAGGCGATTGGACTTTAGATGAGATCATACGTGATACCCAAGACGGCATTTTTGTAGATACGCCGAAAAGCTGGAGCCTTGATGACAAGCGCTTGAATTTCCATTTTGGTCAAGAAATAGCCTTCGAGATCAAAGACGGTTCTTTAGGCAGGATGCTGAAGAACTCGGCCTACACCGGCATGACGCCTGAGTTTTGGAGATCATGTGATGCAGTAGCAGGGAAAGACGAATGGAAGGTTTGGGGAACGCCCGGCTGCGCCAAAGGCGAGCCAGTCCAGGTTATCCATGTGGGGCACGGAGCATCGCCGGCTCGCTTCCGCAATATAAAGGTAGGTGTGGAGGAATGATAGGAAAAGAAGATGCCTTTAAAGTTTTGGATAGGGTGCTTTCTTATGGCGAGGGAGTAGATATTGCCGCCCACCTAACTTCAGAGGACATTAGCCTTACTAGGTATGCGCGGAATCAGATTCACCAGAATCTGAGACGGGAAAACTGCCATTTGACAGTTACAGCGGTAAAGGGTAAGAAGGTTGGCGCAGCGTCTACCAATCTATTGGATGAACGGTCCTTGCGTTGGGTAGTTGAACAAGCTAAAGAAAGTATGGAACTTGCTCAAGAGGATCCAGACCTGCCCCCTCTTTTCCGAGCTGAACCTGCGGCTCCAATAAATACGTATGTGCCTTACACTGCCCAGATGACTCCTTCAGAAAGAGCTTTAGGTTGTGGTGCAGTTATTTCGGCGGCTCAAAAGGAAGGTATTCTGGCCTCAGGCACTTATTCTACATTGGTTAGGGAAACGGTAGTTGCCAATACGCCTGGCACCAGGGCGTACAACGTTGCCACAGAAGCGTTTTTCAAGACTGTTGTAGAATCGGGAGACAACACTGGATATGCTGATAGGCTTGTGAGAGATGCAAGAGATATTGATTATGACCAAGTAGCCAGGGAAGCAGTTGAACGAGCCCTCCTTTTCGATGAACCTGTGGATTTAAAGCCTGGGAGATACGATACTATTTTCCTAGAATATGCTGTGGCCGATTTAATCCGTTTCCTGGGTTATGTTGCGTTCAGTGCTGCCGCAAAGCAGCGGGGTACCAGTTTTATGGCTACGAAAATGGGACAGAAGGTCATGGGTGATAATGTCACTATGTGGGACGATGGCATGGATACTAGGGGATTTGCGTCTCCCTTTGATGCTGAAGGTGTTCCTAGGGAAAAGGTGGTATTCATAGACAAAGGAGTAGCTACGGGTGTAGTTTACGATACTAGAACTGCAGCCAAAGACGGTGTTACTTCTACAGGGCACGCGACTTCAGTTCTAGGCAGGTCCCAACCTATGCCCCACAACATGTTTATGGCTACAGGAGATTCTTCTTTGGAAGATATGATTCTATCCACAGAGAAAGGTGTCTTAGTAACCCGGTTCCATTACACTCATTGCCCTGAACCCATGAGGGTCGTTGCGACTGGTACTACCAGAGATGGTACATTTCTCATAGAAGATGGACAATTGGTTGCTAGAGTCCACAATTTACGTTTTACCGAGTCTATGCTCGATGCTTTTTCTAACGTCGAAGCTATATCTAAAGACGCTAGAGTGGTTAAGGACTGGTGGAGCACTTTTATTTCAGTTTTTCCTGCGGTTAAAATAAAAGATTTCAATTTTACAGGTTCTACTACGTTCTAGAAGCAAAAATGAGGGCGGTTGGAAAATTATATGCCACCGCCCTTTGTTTTATCTCAAATTTATCTAGAAGTTCCAGGTGTAAAGTATGCTTGAAGAGCATTGAAAATTCCTCGAGCTGCGGCTTCTTGAATGTTTGCTTGCTTCAGCAGCTGCTCTTCTCTAGGATTTGAAAGATACATAACTTCCACTAGGATGGAAGGACACTGGGCTTCTCTGTTTACAAAAAAGTTGGCATTCCTAATTCCCCTGCTGTAAGTGCCTAAACTCTTCGTAACTTCTTTCTGCATCAGTTGGGCAAGCCTTTTAGATTCAGATACGTTTAAGGTGTTTTCACATACGTAGGTAGTGGTGCCACAGATGGACTTATCGTTATGGGCGTCGTTATGTATTGAAACGAACACATGGGCTTTAGATGACCATGCTGTCCTTTTAGCCAGATCCCCTGAGTATTCATCTATATCTGGCTTCCAATCTTCAGGCGCAGTGGCTGCCTCATAAGGCCCTGATCGGGTCATAATAACGGTAGATCCTGCATCTTCTAAGAGTTTTTTGAGTCTTATCGCTATCTCCCAGTTAGCCACCCGCTCAGAGTATCCTGTAGGTCCTATTGCACCTGGATCGCTGCCGCCGTGGCCAGGATCAATCACAACAACTTTTCCTTCTAGACCTGGGTTGTGGAAAATAGCTTCTACGGAATTTGGATTCTTTTTAAGAAGATATGAAGCGCCTTGAGACGCATCTAGCGATAAAGTCACTCCGTCTTTTCCAGAGGAAACGTTTGTCGCTTTAACTAGGTTACCCTGGATTTGAGACAATTCTCCTGAATACGATGCCCCTGGCAAAAACATGTCGACTGTAGAACCGTTTCTGTACATAGTTGGCCAAGCATAACCCAGGGTGTTGACCTGTAACGCTTCTCCATCGTCCCGGGGTTCAATGGTTACAGATGTAATAACAGGTGAAAACACCATAACCAGTTTGCCTGGGCTTTGTTCCTTTACCATATATGAAGGTTTTTCCTGAAATTTTACGATAACATTGTTTCCTTCAATTCTTACGCTTTCAAATTCGCAGAAGTTTATGTCTAGCCTGCCTGAGGCGCCAAAGGATGTGGAAGCAGAAATTTTAATAGAATTATCCTCTTCGTTGGGGGTAATCGTCGCAGATTGGAATGGACCTTGCACTGTAAATACCCGAACGCTAGAGCTTGTGTCTAGGGAAACTGAGAAACTAGGTCCCTTTCCTGGGTTTCCAATAGTTAGCCAAGAAGCGATCCACCCTACTATGCCTTTAGGCGATATACATTTTATCCATTGACCTTGAGTTTCAAGAACCCTAAGAGAGTCACCTTTTTGAACCATGGATATTACAGGGTAATTGGTTCCTGGTCCAGCACGGAAGTTAACGTCAGTCGCGTTTACACTGATGGTATTGTATTTGCCTATGGACCACGAAGATTCAGACACGCCAAAAGATAGCGTTGGATCGGTTACACACGTTATAACTGTATCTGGACCGTAAACCCATCCCCTTGCTCCCCGCGAGGTTTGAACAGCTATCCATGCTCCTTTAGATGTTATGTACTTGGCTGAATCCCCACTCTTCAGCGTAGCAATGGTTCCTGAGCCTTTTAGGGGATGCTGATAAACTGTAACAGACTGCCCCCGAGGTCTGACCATCATATCTCCTACAACCTTGTCTGTTTGTTCAATAGACGGTAGTTCCAACTGGAGCAAATCAGATCGCACCCATCCAGATTTTCCGTTGCCAATGGAAAACCTAACCCAGCTACCTTTGCCCTCTTTATCTCCCCTTCGGGCTTCAGCGAAATAGGTGTTGCCCCTTTGAGTTACTCCGATTACAGGGTAGCTGATGCCCGGTCCTTGGCGTATATTCACGTCTGTTTTAGTAATAACTGCCTTTATGTTGTAAGAAGTAAGGTCTATGTCTACCAGCCAGTCGGCTATCCACGCTTCTTGATTTTTATACCTAACTTTTAGCCAGTTGTCTTGGGTTGTTAGTATGTCTAACCAGGTTCCTTGTAAAACTAATCCGATAGATGAGTGCTCAGTCCCTGGGCCTGTCCTTAAGTTACACGCGTCTCCAACTACTATTCCTTTGAACCCTGCAAAGTCTTGCGGTATTGACGCTGCTTGAGACGCCATGAGTGTGGGAGTTAACGTGAGGGTTGTAGTTGATACTATGCAAGCGATCAGAACTAAGAGGAGAATTTTTGGCGTCCGCGTTTTCTTAGAGCGTACTGTGGCATTGGGATAAAAAGGCAAATTGAGTTTTTTCATAGATACTAACCTCGCACATATTCTATGCCGTAGACTTCAAGTTCATATCTTCTGTTTAAGACGGTATTAACCCTGCAAATGTTCCAAAATTAAGTCAAGCCACAACTATTACAATACTGTGAGCTGCGGCTTGACCTTTTTTTACTCGTGGATGCCTTCTTCAGCCACTTGAACCTTGCCCGTTTTTTCATAGTAGTCTTTAATGGCCATGTGTACTGCATCGGCTGCTAGGTTTGAGCAATGCATTTTCTGTGGAGGCAACCCTTCCAGAGCTTCTGCAACAGTTTTGTTGGATATCTCTAAAGCTTCGTCTAGGGTCTTTCCTTTGACAAGTTCAGTTACCATCGAACTGGTAGCGATGGCCGCGCCGCAGCCGAAAGTCTTGAACTTAATGTCTTCAATTCTTCCGTCTTTTACTTTTATGGTGATCTTCATGACATCGCCGCATACTGGGTTTCCGACTAGCCCTACCCCATCTGGATTCTCAATTTCGCCTACGTTTCTTGGGTTCATGAAGTGGTCCATAACCTTTTCGTTGTACATATATATCCCACCTTAGCATTAATACAGTTTAATTGCCAAATACAGACATTGCCCGAAGTTTTTCTACTATGGGCGGCAATACTTCTAGAACATAATCTATGTCTTCCTTTGTGTTAGACCTTCCCAATGTCATCCTCAATGAACCGTGGGCGGTTTCATGAGGAATTTTCATCGCTAAAAGCACGTGAGAAGGTTCAAGAGAACCTGATGTACAGGCTGAGCCAGATGAAGCTCCGATGCCAAATAAGTCTAAGTTGAGCAGTATTGCCTCACCTTCCACATATTTGACGCTAATATTTGCATTATGAGGTAATCTTTTTTCAGGGTGTCCGTTTAGCACAGTATCTGGGATCGTGTTAAGAATACCGTTTATGAGTCTGTCACGCAGCTCCCTTAGTCTTTTAGACTCCTCGGGCATTTCTTGCTGGGCAAGTCGACAAGCTTCGCCAAAACCTACGATGCCTGGAACATTCTCTGTTCCTGCCCGAAGTCTTCGCTCATGGATGCCCCCAGTAACTTGGGGTTTTATCTTGGTTCCTTTCCTCACATAAAGAGCGCCTACTCCCTTGGGCCCATATATTTTGTGGCTTGAGATTGTGAGCAAATCCACCCCCATGGCATCAACGTTTACAGGAATTTTACCTAAGCTCTGCACTGCATCTGAGTGAAATATTATGTTTCGTTCTCGAGCAATTTTCCCGATTTCTTCTACGGGCTGGATTGTTCCTACTTCGTTTTGTCCGTGCATAATCGATATGAGAATGGTTTCATCTGTGATCGCTTTTCTAACGTCATCTGGATCGATCATCCCGTACTCATCGCACGGAACATAAGTCACCTTGAATCCTTGCTTGGCCAAGTCTTGAAACGTGTTCAAAACTGCATGATGTTCAATTTGGCTGGTTATTAAGTGGTTTCCTTTGTCTTTCAGCGATTGGGCAACGCCTCTTATGGCGAGGTTATCTGCTTCAGTCCCGCCAGATGTAAAAATTATCTCTTGAGGGTTAGCGCCTATAGCCGAAGCTATTTGTTCGCGGGCGGCATCTACTGCAACCCGGGCTTCACGTCCCCAACTGTGTATGCTTGACGGATTTCCGAACTTATCGGCAAAATATGGCAACATAGCCGCGAGAACTTCTGCTCGCACAGGAGTTGTGGCAGAATGGTCCAGGTACACGAGCCTACGGGCGTTGGAGTGAGTGTTCATGACTCTTTTCTCCTTTCAGGTTTTCTATTTCGTCTGTGTCTTCAAGCAAATCCTGCAGAGTTATGGAATGTAAAACATCATTGATGGCTGTAGTTACTTCACGCCATACTAATTTCGCTTTGCAGTCTGGAGGTCCTTTGCAGCTAGAGAAGTCTTCCATGGCGCATTTAACCGGAGCCACGGGCCCTTCTACGATGGTTATAATGTCGCCAATGGTTATTTGGCTTGCAGGCTTTGCTAGTTTATAGCCGCCGCCGAAGCCTCTTTTGCTTTCGACTAGGTTGTGATCCCTCAGGGGTTTTACAATCTGCTCCAAGTAGCCATAGGAAATATTTTGAGTAGAGGAAATCTCCGCCAGCGACGTTAGATTGTTTCCTCCTTGGGCTAATTGGAACATCATCAATACTGCATAACGACCTTTTGTGGAAATCGAAAAGGACACCTAATTCACCTCGAATTCCATACCATTAATCCTATTATTGTACTAGGATTAATGTGAGTCAAGAAGGTTTTGCAGACTTAGACATGAAATGCGTGATAAAGGTATTATATATGAGAACATAGAATATATATCAAACTTCAACAGCATAGTGAGGGATCAGCGTGACTATTGATGAGAAATCGTTGAGAGAGATAATAAACCGCCTCGAGAACGAAGTTGCAAGGCGACCGAAGGACATAGCGACCAGGCTGCAGTTGGCGTTGTCTTATATGCAACTGGGAGATATTGAAAACGCTAAAGAGCACCTTCTGAAGGTTATCGAGCTAGATAAACGCAATGTAGAAGCGTATTACTACCTCGGAATTGCTTTGGCCGATGCAGAACAACTAGATGAAGCCAAAGCTGCATGGGAGAAAGTTCTGTCCATAGATAAAAACCACAATCAATCTCTGTACTTCTTGGGAAAGATCCATGCGCTTGAGGGTGATATTGATGGTGCCATTTCTCTGACTGAAAGAGCGCGCAATTCACGACCTGGGAACATATTGGCCCATGCTCAGCTAGGCGAACTTTATCTGGCTAAAGGGAAGGTAAAAGAGTCTCTGTTAGAATGGGACGAGGTGCTTAAACGTGATCCATCGAACATTCAGGCCCTGCATAACATAGGCGCCATATATACGGATCTTCAGATGTACGACGAAGCTCTTGAAATCCTTGAAAGGGCTGAACGGCTCGGCTCAGATGATCCGCTGATCCATTTCAATAAAGGATTATGCTACATGGGTAAACAAGACTACGCCAAGGCTATTGAATCTCTAGAGAAGGCTAAAGAACGAGAACCTGAAAACATATACACCATGACTATTCTTGGGGAAGCCTACGCCATGACTGGAGATATGGACGCGGCTATAAGCGAGTGGGAAGAAGTCATCTCCATAAAGCCTGATGATTTGTACGCTACGTACAATTTAGGGTTGGCTTTCTTCCAAAAGGGTGAGAGAGACAAAGCCGTTGAAATGTGGAAAAAGTGCATCATGATCAATCCCGGCTACATTTTGGCTCGCCAGAGGCTAGCGGATTGCTACATCATGGAAGAAGATTATGAAAAAGCTATTTACCAGTGGGAACAGATAAGAATTGTAGATTCAAAATCCCCGTACCCAATAATGGTTTTGGCCGATTTGAATTACAGAGCAGGTAACCTTGAAGAAGCGAAAAAATTGATTGAAGAAGTTTTGGATATGCAACGAAGCAAGGAACCTAAAGAGATCGAAGAGAGAAAGTTCAGGTCAGATTGTGAATTTCTATATGGGACAGTGCTCTTGGCCCAGGGCAATGCGAGGGAAGGACTTAAGCGCTGGGTAGCAGCCATGAGGTATAATCCCAATTTCGCTCTTGAATCAGGGGGATTTATTTCCCGTGCAATTTGGCCAGAACTCCTCCAATTTGCCAAGGACAACGCCAAGACTGAGGACGAAAGGAAGGTAACCAGTCTGGTTGGAAGTTTCGTTAAAAAGGGTACCGAGCCTCCTCGTGGCTTAGACAGAATTCCAGGTTCTCCCGAAACTAGAAAGGAAGGCTCCAGGTGGCATCGACCGGAAAAGAAATGACACCAATCCAAATGTTCGATGATATTGAGGTTATCGGGCTTATAGGGCCTAGTGGAACCGGCAAATCCCATCATGCCATGGGGGTTGCCCAGGAGCATGATTGCGATGCAATTGTTGACGATGGTCTTTTGATTGTGGGGTCTAGAATTGTAGCAGGTAGGTCTGCAAAAAGGGAAGAAACTAAACTAGCCGCGGTCAGAAGAGCAGTTTTTACCTCTCCTTCTCACGCAGTAGAAGTCCGTGGAGCCATTGCAGAATTTAGGCCTAAGCGGATCTTGGTTTTGGGTACTTCTCTGTCTATGGTGGAAAGGATAGTGGAAAGACTGGGGCTGCCTTACCCTTGCGAAATTTTGGATATAAGAGATCTGAAGAGCGAAGAAGAAGTAACAGAAGCTCTTAGACACCGTAAGCAGGAGGGTAAACATGTTATACCTGCTCCTACTTTCGAGGTAAAAAAGACGTTCTCTGGTTACTTGGTAGATCCTCTGCAGATATTTGTGAGGTCTCGAGAAGAAAAGCCGGCTATTGTAGAAAGAAGCGTTGTAAGACCTACCTACAGCTATTTTGGCAATTTCTATATTGCAGATAATGTAGTAATGCACATAGCTTCCGAGATATGTTATGAGTTCCCTGAGGTGAGAAAGGTACTGAGAACGCTAGTGATTAACACAAGTGGAGGTGCCAACTTACAGGTTGAACTGGCTCTAGCCTACGGGGTAGATGTGTTTTCTGTCATGAAGCAAGTGCAAACCAAATTGAAGGAGAAGGTAGAGTATCTTACAGGGATTTACCTGGTTAGCGTTGATGTGGTTACAAGGAAAATCAGTTTAGAATAGTGTGGAGATTAGATGAAAAGGGCGGGTTTGCAGGTGTAACATGCGAGTAAGGGAGGGAGACCATGGAACCTGGATACAGCCTGGAACTTGTACAAACTCAAAAACTCGTCCTCACGCCCGAACTGCGTCAGGCCATAATGATTTTGCAGATGAACGTCGAGGAACTCGCCCAGCTGATTTTGCAAGAGATCGAAGAAAATCCTCTTTTGGACATTGCAGATGAAAGAAGGGAAGATGTTACGCTTACACCTTCTATTGAAGAAGATCATGATGAGGAATGGATCGCCTACTTCGCAGATTCATCTGACTTGGGTATCAGCCAAGGGGTGTCGAAAAATACCAGAGAGTGGCTTGGGCTTTCCCATCAAAGCGTATTTCTAAGAGAAGGTAGCGTATGGGACGCTCTTATGTCCCAATTAGCGCTTTTGGATTTGAGCGCCGAAGATCTTGAACTTGCTCAGTTTATAGTTGGAAACATTGATGATAACGGTTACTTGAGGTGTTCCGTTTCTGAGATATCTATGACCTTGTCTAGAAGCCCTGCAGAGGTTGACTCCATGATTAGGACAATTCAAAGCCTTGAACCTCCAGGTATTTGCGGGAGAGACTTGAGGGAATGTCTTGAACTGCAGGCTTTATCCAAGGGATTGGGGGATCTGGAGTTAAGCATCATACGTGGACATCTTGAAGATTTAGCTGGGGCGAGATACAGCAAGATCGCTCGAGAACAGCAAGCTTCATTAGAAGACGTTTTGCGGGCTAGAGATGCTATTTTGGAGTTGGATCCTAAGCCTGGAGCCAGCCTATCTTACTCCAACACCACTTACATAGTGCCTGACATCGTAGTGAAGAAGATAGAAAATGATTTCATTGTGATACTCAACGATGCTGCTTTGCCTGCTATAAGGTGGAACCCTGTCTCTTATACACATCT
>DGFF01000007.1 GCA_002391545.1 Candidatus Fermentithermobacillaceae bacterium UBA3907
CTAGTAGTTTCGACCACGTATCCATCGTAGGATTCCTTCTGGCTGGAGTTTGGAGCATGTTTACAGTAGCGGCTATGGTATGTGCCCTTCCTATGTTCTTGTGTCCTTTGTTCTTAGGGAAAATCTTCAGCTGGTTGCCGTTTTTAGTCCTTCGAGGCATGACATGGGTAGGGCGCTTAACAGCTGCGCTGCCTTTTGCGTCTTTTTCTTTTCCTGCGCCCAAGGCGGCGCAAATTTTGTCGTACTACGGCATAATTTTTGTGCTTTTTAGCATATTTGACGAGAAGAATAATGGCCTAGTCACGGGAAGAGATAGGGCTAGAACTGTGAGTTCCTGCAGCCGTAGCGGTCAAAGGAATGCTATGTGGCGAGACATGTGGTCAACGGTTTCTTGGAAGTACGTAAATATATTAGTTCTTTCCGCCATTTTGTTCGTGAGCGTTTTTACCCAGTACTACTTCATACAGCCCCAAGTAGTGTTTTTGAGCGTAGGTCAAGGAGATTCTGCCGTAGTCCGTTTCAAAAGGAGCGTAATTGTAATAGATACAGGGACGGAAGATGCTGCTCGCAGGGTCCTTATCCCTTATCTCAAGAAAACCGGGGTAGGGCACATCGATCTGTGCGTACTTTCCCATTTGGACGCAGATCATGCAGGTGGGATAAATCTTCTCTGCAAAACTTTTGACGTCAACGAGGTGATGACGTGCCCAGGGAGTCGAGATGCAGTTGTTCAACTGATTCAAGGTAACGGAAAATCAGGCAAAAGGCATGGAGTTTCAGAGGTGCCAAGGGTGATAGAAGCACACGCAGGGCAGGTATACGAGGGCAATCAGACAACTATGACGGTGGTTTACCCTGGCAGATCAGATTACACAGGTAGTTTTAGCAATGAAGATTCTCTCGTGTTTGCCCTGCAATTCCAGGGGTTTCCTATGTATTTTGAGTTTTGGGGGGACGCGCCAGGTAAAGCGGTAGCCACAATCATGGATCAAGTCTTTAGGGCAGGAGTTCCCATACAAGGAGGCTTAAGAAATGGCGATTTCGTAGGTGACCTCCCCATGGTTCCGATTATCAAAGTTCCTCATCACGGCAGCTGCGAATCCCTCATACACGGGTTCTACCAAAGGCTTTCAGGCCCATCTTCAGATGGGGCATCCCCGGCAGGCGTTGCGGTCATATCAGTAGGACCCAACCCGTACGGCCACCCGTCCTTCAGCGTCATAGAAGCGGCAGGAAACGCCGGATTCAAAGTCATGCGTACCGACTCGTGCGGCGCCATCACCATCTGTAGAAGCATGGGGACGGTTCTCGTGCTTCCGTACCACAGCGAAAAATCTTTTCATTTAGGAACATATGTGCCATTATGGCGTCGTTTTTAGTATGGAAGTGCATCTATGAGAAAGCCAGAAGATTCTTAGCAGGTATTTTTGGAAGGTACAGGGATAGATCTGCTAGAATGGTACTAGGCAAGTACTGAAATACATAGGTGACCTAGAGTGACCTGAATTTTAAACAGTGGGGTGTTGTGCTATGGGAAAGGGAAGTAAACGCCGAATCTTGAACACATTAGTCGCGGCAAGTTTACTACTAGCTGCGTCTTTGTTCTTGACCTCGTGTGCAAAAGAAGACGTCGTAGGAAGCAACGTGTGGGCTTTTGGTATCCCCTTGGGAGGCCTTTCAAAAGAAGAAGCCGCGTCTGCAATCGAAAAGCGCCTCGCTGAAATAAGTAAGAACCCCCTAGTATTTAAAGCGGGCGAAGTATCGTACGAAGTCTCGCAGGAAGACTTGAAGGTAGTACCCGATGTGAGCCAGATAGTCGAGGAACTTTCTGAATCTATACAGCCCCGATCAAGCCTCACTCCTACGTTTATTTACAGAAAAGGCGATAAGTGTTACTTGGCAAGCATGCCGCCTTTAGAAAGCCCTGATCTAGACGAGGTGATCCAGAGAGTTGCCGAGAACTTGTGCAAAGAACCTCTCCCGCAACGCTACGGATTCTCAGAGTTCGATTTAGTCATTCTTCCTGAAGAAAAGGGCCAAAAAGTTACAGCCCAGAATGTACTAGAAGCCCTCAGATTTATGGAAGGGAACGTAGTTGACGTGTCATATGAGGAAATCGATCCGCCTTTGAGCGCGGACCTAGAACCTCTTAGCCTGATCGCGTCCCACGAGACTGAATATGATATAGAGGACACTGACAGAAACGTTAACCTAGCCCTAGCTGCTCAAGCGGTGCACGGTTATGTCCTTGAGCCAGGCGAAACGTACAGTTTTAACCAAACCGCAGGGGAGAGATCGGTAGAAAGAGGTTACAGATATGCAGATGTAGTCGTAGGAAACCAACTTGTGCCAGATATAGGCGGTGGCATATGCCAGGTGACCACGACTTTGTTCAATGCGGCTGCCAAATGTGGGCTGAGCTTCCCTGAGGTGCATACTCACGGAATACCTGTGGAATACGCAGAGCCGGGCACAGATGCTGCGGTAGCCTGGGACTATATGGATCTGAAGGTGAAGAACAATACAGATGGCCCCATTGTGTTTGGTGCCTGGGTCGAGGATGGGAAAGTGACAGTGCGGGTGTTTGGAAGACCTCTAGACAGCACATACGAACTAGAACCTGTGACCCTAGAAACGTACCCGCAAGAAGGCATGAATCCGGGGCTTTTAGTTGAAACGTATCTGGTGGAAAAGAAAGATGGTCAAGTAGTTAGCAAGAGGCTCATAGGTGTGTCTCGATATCAGCCAAGCTATCCCAAATAGGTGCGGCTGGCAAGTTGGATAATTGTAGGATGATTATGGGAATGGCCGGCATTAAGAATTAGGAGTGAAGGTCTACGTTAGCCCTTGAAGCGGAAAAAGAGATCAAATCAGGGAAAATAGGTTCTATGTACTTGGTCTATGGTGAGGAAGCGTACTGGCACGATAGGATTATTAACCTTTTGTCTGAACATTTCGGTGATGGGGCTGAGAACCTAGCGGCAGATGAAGTTACATGGTCCCAGATACGCGAACTTCTAAGCCAGCCATCATTCTTTGGGCCCAGACTGTGGGTTGTACGTAGCGCCAAAGATCTTTTCAACCAGCCTGATGATGGGTGGGTTCATACTATTGCGCCGGGGAACTGCTTACTCCTTTCTTCAGTTACAAAAGAAAACCCTGCGCCCAAGGGTTTCAACAAACTCCTAAAAGATGTAGGCGGAAAGGTGATTCAAGCGTCTCAACCTACTTTTCGTGAAGCATCTTCATGGGTTCAGAACAAGCTCAAAGAAGATGGTTACACAATAACCAAGGAAGGTTTAGAGAGTTTAATTCTCATAGTAGGGAGGAGCATCGAGCGATTGGAGAAGGAAGTGGAGAAACTAGAGTTATACGTTTCCCAACCTTCCGACTCTGAAAGAGAATCCTTAGAGAAAAAGATGACTCCACCTAAAAGGATCACAGCATCGCATGTTCTTGAATGTGTTTCTCCCGATCCAGAGATGGACACCTTTGGCCTGGTAGATGCTGTGGCTATGAGAAACACGAAGAAGGTTTTTTCGGAACTGGAGGAATTGCTAGGAAGAGGCGTAAGCCCAATTTTCATCATCGCGGTCCTCGGTTCTCACTTTGGGCTCATGTGGAGGACCAAAGAAGCGGGACTTAGAGGGGTGCCCAAGGATTCTCTAGGCAAGGAACTGGGTGTTCACCCGTACGCCGCTAAAAAAGCGTCAACCCAGTCGGCAAACTGGACATTCCCTCAAATGGAGCGCGCTATCTGCGCGCTTTGCGACGTAGACGAAGCCATCAAGTCAGGGAAGATAGACCCGATCTCTGCCATGGATTATGTCTTGATGGAAATTCTCGAAGGGTGACTGTTTGACGTGATGCCATTTTCGGTAGGAAATTAGGCTAACAGGGCCTTGATCGCTGACTACCTACAAGGCCCCCTGTTCCTGTTATAGCTTTGCAGCTAACCTAGACTTGTACCTTGCACCAGTATTGGGCTTGAGCACGCCCTTTGAAACTGCCCTGTCTATCTCTGATTGGGCCCTTCTGTAGGCTTGGATTTTTTCTTCCTCATCCCCTGATTCGACGGCCCTCTCGAACTTACGCATATAGGTTCGGACCCGAGACTTGACGGACTTGTTCCGCTGCCTGCGTTTCTCCGAACGTTCTATATCTTTTATGCTGGATTTGATATTGGCCACGGACATCACCTCCATTGAAACTTGTTGTAGCATCATAGGATCTTATCATCAATATTACTCTAGGACAAGGGATTCCGCAAACCTTGTGGCCCTATTAGGTTGTAACGGTAGCGGGTTGAAACTGCAATACGTTGGCAGGTAACACGCTAAGCATAGCCCATTATGGAGGCGTAACGCAAAGGGTGCATTATACAACACAGCGTGGTACCTAGGCACGAGTACAGGTGCACGCTACAAATCTTTCAGTTTCTGATTGTATGTGTCTACCGTTTTTATGAACTGGATCATGGCGTTTACAGGGCTGGCATTAGGGTTCCCTTGAACTTTTTTGGCCTCTTCAATTGCTTTTTCTATTTCAACTATAACTGCAAGGGCTTTACTGTGAAAAGGCTCGGCGTCAGAATCTGGGGTAACTTTTTCCAGGGAGGCTTTGGCTGATTCAATATCCTTTTGAACTGCGCTCAGATCTGCCTTTATTTGGCTACCCAGATAGTAAGAATCCCAAAAATCTATCAGAGAAGCCATGGCTTTTTCGGCTGCTTCAAAAGCCTGCTTCACTGCTTCGACAGTTTTCTGGTCCCCTGGTATCGTAAAGGTTTTGGACTCTACATCAAAAGTAGTTACGTAAAGATGTTCATCCTCCTTTAACAATCCTAGTAGTTTTGGCTTGGCCGCTCCTGCAAATCTAGACGCCGAATCTCTTGAGCCTGTGATGCAGCAAAGCACCCTATACAGAGGGTCCGGGCTTATTACGGCTGCGGACACACCTTTTTCAATTGCCATGTTCACAGCTCTATCTGCGTATTCCCGAGTTGAATAAGCGCCAAGCTGGGCGATGTGCATAGACAGGGGTTTTAGAGTTACTTGAGCCGACGCAGTTGAATTTCCTGTTGAATCGCCTGGAGGAGGTTCTTCATCTGGTGGAGGGACAGGTTCCTGAGAAGTGCCGGTTCCTTCTGGTTCCGCACCGTTGAAGGGGCCCCGTTCAAGCCACGAAGCCAGGAAATATTTGCCTGTAGCGTACCCTAAACCTACCATTACCACAGCCAACACGAGGACCTTCACGATCCCAGATGAAACCTTCTGTTTCTTCTTGCGAGTTCTTCTCACGGGTACACACCTCTCGCTGGGATACCATTTTTGATTGCTGTTTCCGATATTTTCTTTTTCAATCTAACTAGTACTACAGATTACACCTATTCTCCTCCATACTCTGGGATACCGAACTTTTTGCGAACAAAAGTCCTGGCCGGCCCTACAAGGTACAAAGACCCACAACATATCACTACGTCATTAGACGATGCTTTAGAGATAGCAAGTTCCATTGCTTTGTCTAAGTTTTCTTCCACAGTCACTTTCTCAACATATTTTTCTACTTCCTGGGCGAGGATGAAAGGGTCCAAAGCCCTAGGTGTGTGAGGTTTGGTCACGATGACTTCTTGGCATAGAGGACAGATAAAAGCAGTAGATTCTTTGTAGCATTTATCGCCTAGAATTCCGTATACGCATATTATTCTTCTTCCTTCAAGTTCCTTGAGGAAATCTGCAAGAACTTGTGCGCCTTGTGGGTTATGAGCTGCGTCCAGTATTATAAGGGGATTTTTGTGCATTACCTCTAGGCGTCCAGGCCATTCGGTCCGCGCCATACCTACCTTAATGCCTTGATGATCTAAGGCTATAGGTAGAGTAGCGCTTTCTTCCTCACTATTTTGGACTGTAAAGCGCAAAGGTTTTACCCTAGCAGCCTCAAGAGCCGCTACGGCCAAGGCTGCATTTAGTTCCTGGTGTTTTCCTAAAAGAGGTACATATATATGGTCGTACCTGTAATCAGGCCCAATTATATCTATAGTAGGGCCTCTAAGAGGAGAAAGGTCGTCTGATCCTATTGTTTCGGGATGTACTTCTTCCCAGGTTACATTAGCAAAAGGCGCTTGCCCTACGATTACAAGGTCAGAGTTTGATTGGGCGGCCCGTTTTCTAATCACTTCGAGAGGTTCTTCCTCTACCACTCCTGTCACTACAGGCACTTCTGGCTTTATGATCCCCGCTTTTTCAAAAGCGATTTCTGAGAGGGTGTTCCCTAACTGGGTCATGTGGTCGTAACCTATTGTAGTTATTACGGAAACTGCTGGCGTTACAACATTAGTGGCATCAAGCCGCCCTCCCAGACCTACTTCTAAAGCTACGTAGTCGCATTCTTCCTGGGCAAAGTACAAAAATGCTAAAGCGGTGTTAATCTCAAACTCGGTGGGATGGTCGAAACCTTCCTTTAGTATTTGTTCCACAGCAGGTCGAACTTGGGAAACCAGCTCCACAAGTTTCTCTTTTGGGATCTTCTTGCCGTTTATCATCATTCTCTCGCGGTAGTCTTCTAAATATGGGGAGATATACATGCCCGTTCTGTAACCAGAAGTACTGAGTATGGATGCTACCATGGCGGTTACAGACCCTTTTCCGTTGGTTCCTGCTATGTGGATAAACTTGGCATTTTTCTGGGGGTTACCCAAAATCTCAAGCAGTCTAGTGATCCTTTCCAAACCTAACCTAGAACCAAAGCGCATGCTAGAGTGAATCCAGTCCAGAGCTTCTGCGTATTGACTCTCAACATCTTTTGCCACGTGATCTCCCCACCTTATTAAGAAATTCGAATTTGATTAAGCATGGATATGCGTTTTTTTACAGTCACATCT
>DGFF01000031.1 GCA_002391545.1 Candidatus Fermentithermobacillaceae bacterium UBA3907
AGATGTGTATAAGAGACAGCCTAAGGGCTTTCCTGTTTTCCGTCTCCACAGCGTAAAAATGCTCAGGATCTAAAACCCCTTGTATGGCGTGGTGATCAGGATTTAGAGTCTGAACGATAAACTGCTTTTTCTGTGCAATGTGGCTACCATTTTCAGAAGAATTTACGAGACTCAAAAGTTTATTTAGAAGACGAAAGACTTCTTCTGAAGCCAGATAGTCTGGAAGGTTCAAGATATTATCGGCAGATAGCACGCCTAAAACGCCTAGATCAGGAAGATTTTTCACACTGAAAATTACCTGAGTGCAAATAAGGCACGAAGGTTTTGAGGATCTAAATCCTTCTATAGCCTCTTCTGTAGATTCTTTTACATCTTTGTCCAATTGAAAAACTGGGACATTTGGGAACCTCTTCTGAAATTCTGAACGCGCCCGGTCTATACCGTACCCAACCGGTTTCCAAGTAAACCCATCACATATAGGGCAATTAGTGGGAGCAACTTCTCTATAACCGCAGGTATGACATACCACTTGGCCTTCCCTTGCATGGTACGCCATAGGTACAGAGCATCTCGGACAAAATATAGGATTACCACAATCCCTGCACACTAAACTCGATGCAGTGCCCCTTTTATTTAGGAATAAAAGAGCTCTGTTCCCATCTCTAAAAGTTTCTCCGATTGCCAAGTGTAATTCTTTTGTTATGAGCATTCTTTTCTTTTGCCCCAACAGGCTAACTATTTGGCAGTCGATGTTCTCTTTTGCAGGAAAGCCCTCTGTTACTCCTCGAATTTTGCCTTCTTTCAAGTTGAAATTTGCCACAACTGATGGCACAAATGAGCCCAAAAGTACTGGGCAATCTTGGTATCGTCCACGCATTCTTGCAACGGTCCTACCATTGTATCTAGGATATTCTTCAGCCTTGTAATATGGGGATTCCTCTTCATCGACTATGATAAGCCCTAGATCCCTAACGGGGTTAAACACAGCTGATCTGGTGCCAACCACGATTCGCTTTTTGCCCTGTTTTATATCTAACCATTGTTGTCTTCTGGCAACGTTACTCATATCTGAATGAACTACAGCCACAACCTCTCGGTCGTACATGGACTGGAGTTCTTCTTCTACTATAGAAGCTCTCGCGATTTCGGGGACAAGTACGAGCACGCTGAAGCCAGCGCTTATGGCCTTTTCGATTGCATCCTGATACATCTTCCATCTGAACGAATGAGACCCCTGAATGAAAAGTTCTTCATGTTTCGTGACAGATTCCCGCTCCCTTCTAGAAGGTTTCTCTGTTTGATCGAAAGTGTCGTAAGAAGTGATAGGGCCTTCCGTCGCAATCTTTATTTTCCTAACCTGAGGAGGCCACATGTAACCCCAGAAAGAAGAGATGGTAGCTAGATAATAGTCTCTTAAGACCAAACCAAAATCCAAAAGAGGTCGAGGCGGGAGAAAATCCAAATCGTACACAGCTAGCACATCTTTTACTTCGAATTCAGGCTCTGGTACGCCTTGGTCAACTATGTACCCATCTACGTTTCTTTTGCCAAATGGAACATGCACTTTAGCGCCGTAGGGTAAAATGCAATGTTTGGGGACTTTGTAAGTGAAAGCCTTATCGCCTACTGTAGGAACATCACAAACGATATCAACGTAGTTATAATTGCCCACTTCAATTCCTTCGTTCGTCGAGAACAATTTTCACCTGATCAAGAATGGCCATGGCAACTTCGTACTTGGGAGCGGGCCCAACTTCTCGATAAGTTCCGTCAGGCATTATTATGCTTATCACATTTGTATCAGCGCCGAAGGCCCTATCTGGCGGGCCTACCTGGTTAGCACAGATAAAATCCATATTCTTCTTTTTTATCTTATCCATAGCGTTTTTCAGCATATCATCTGTTTCAGCAGCAAATCCTACTATAATCCTAGAATCTTTGTTTTCCCCCAGAGTCTTCAGGATATCTACAGTCTCAACCAGCGGCAGGTTAAAAATGTCCCCTTGTTTCTTTATTTTCTCTTCCCGATACTCAATTGGTTTGAAATCCCCAGGAGCGGCGCAACCGATGACTACCTGCACCTCAGGGTAGACATCTAGGCACGCTTGAAGCATCTCTTCTGCCGTTTCTACCTTTTTCAATATGACGCCAGGAGGTGCTTCTAGGTCGCAAGGGCCTGAAACCAGGTACACTTTTGCTCCCCTTGATGCCGCAGCAGCTGCTACAGCGTAACCCATCTTGCCAGTCGAAGGGTTAGTTATGTATCTCACCGGATCGATCCATTCTCTGGTTGGACCGGCAGTGACCAAAAAAGTAATACCCTTGAGATCCTGTACAGGCAAAAGAATATTTACTATTCTCTCTACGATCTTTTCCGGGTCAGGCAATCTTCCTTTGCCTACAGCTCCTGAAGCTAGACGACCGTATTCAGGTTCCAAGATTTCATATCCTTCTCGCCTGAGGTTTGCGATGTTTGCTTGGACAATACTATTTTCATACATATTGTGGTTCATAGACGGGCATATCAATTTGGGACACGTACACGCCATAATAGTGGTAGTCAAAAAATCATCTGCAATCCCATTAGATATTTT
>DGFF01000019.1:0-26629 GCA_002391545.1 Candidatus Fermentithermobacillaceae bacterium UBA3907
ATTAGAAGTAGGTTGGATTTGCCCGATGCCAGACAATACACCTCTTTTTGGCCGTTATCTGAGGCAGATAACACAGGTTTTGGATTTGTCCTTTCTCCGAGACAAGGGGAAATGTTACTGAATCGATTTACCTCAGGTGAAAAAGTCAAGGTCTACGCAAAAGTTGATGCTAGATTCTATGATGGTGAAATAGAGGTGGTCTCAGCATGCATACCTGGAGTTACAACCGAAGAAGTAGCAGCTATAGCTCATTTATGCCACCCTCAACCATCTGCAAATGACAACGCCTCAGGGTCTGGTACTTTAATAGAGACAGCAAGGGTTCTAAACACCTTGATACAATCAGGTGAACTAGCAAAACCGCAGCGCACCATAAGGTTTTTGTGGGTACCAGAAATGACAGGAACTTACGCTTACCTAAGCGCTAACGAGAATCGCATAGGAGAAACTGTTGCAGCCATAAACCTTGACATGGTAGGCGAAAACCAGGAACTGTGCAAAGGTCCCTTGATCGTAGAAAAACCCCCTAGAGCCACTCGCGGCTTTGGCGGATACCTTGCCGAGTCTATTTTAAGGTATATGGCTATGGAGTCTTCTAATCTAGGCGGAACATCCTCGTATGCCCTGTTCAAGTGGGCGGTTTCACCATATTCAGGTGGCAGCGACCATTCTATCTGGTCCGATCCTTCCGTAGGTATTTCGTGTCCCATGATGATTCAGTGGCCAGACAAATACTATCACACCAGCGAAGATAGTATCGATAAGGTTGATCCTCATATGCTCAAGTTGGTCGGGACCATAACAGCCACATACTTGTATTTTTCGGCTAACATGAACTTTGCTCAAGCGCTATGGATGGCACATGAAATAATATCTTTGTTTCCTGGGGAAATTAAAGATGTAGTAACTGGAATCGTAAAAAACAGCGAGGATCCTGTAGAAAGCGGACGCGCCGTGTCCAAACGCTCACAGTTTCTGAAGAACCGGTGCATAGAAGATATAAAAAGTCTTGAGAACTTTCTAGACCGTGACGGTTCAATCGATGATATTTTGGCTCAGGCAGAACCCTTTTTGGAATTATCTGCAAAGGGTATTGAAAACACCGCATTTTTGCATCTTTCAGCAAAGCACCGAATACCTCTAGACCAGTTATTATCTGAGGCCCATTCAGTCTGCGAAGACGAGTGGGACAAAAAGGCCCAAAGCATCATACCGAAGCGGTTGTTCAAGGGCCCATTGTCATCAAGAACCTTGAATCTTTTGACCCCCGAAATGCGAGAGCGAATGGAAGATTGCCGCAGTAAATGGAAGAAAGAATGGTCTATGTTTGAGTATTTCATATACTGGATTGATGGCGAAAACTCTATATTCGATATTGCAGATTTAATTGAAGGAGAAATAGGAAAAAGAAACACCCAAGCCCTGGTTGAATATTTTGAGATTTTGCGCGACGCAGGCCTACTTGAGGTCAACTGAAAAAACATTAAAGGTGATGCTCTAAGGCAAGAGTTACAGAGGGCGTCACCTTTTTTAGTTTTTACAACCTAATTAGGGCTCTTTTCATAGGCGCCGATGTAAACCCTTATGAGTTCTTCGAGAATTTCGTCACGCTCTACCGTTCTCACCAGAGTTCTGGCATTTTTGTGGCTGGTAATGTAGGTAGGGTCGCCAGATAAGAGATATCCGGCCATCTGGCTGACAGGGTTATGACCCTTTTCTTTTAGGGCATCATATACCTTGAGAATGACATCCCTAGCCTTGTTTTCGCCTTCAGGTTTCACCTCAAAGAATCTCGTTTCTTCAAATTCGGCCATTGGGCTACCCTCCCTTGCTTTCATACATTCTGTATCTACCCGAAAATATCCTTTTAAAGAAAGTGAAAGTTATTTTGAAATATCTCCCAAAATTCTAACCGCTTCCGCGGCTGCTACTTGTAGCGCCTTATCCATAGAAGTAACATTCTTACCTCCAGATTGAGCCAGATGTTTCCTGCCGCCTCCAGACCCTCCCAGAATCTGCGCCGGTTTTTTAACCATTTCTCTGGCATCTACGCCCATATCTGCAAGATCCTTTTGGACCATAACCACCAAAAATGCACGGTCATTTTTGGTTGAACCTAGAATAACTACAGACGCTCCTTGATCTTTGAGCCTGTCTCCTAACGTGCGAAGTTCTTCTTGATCCATGTCATCGTGACGTGAAACCACCAACAAATGTTCGCCGACAGATGTAGTTTTGGCGCTGTCGTTCACCAGCAAGGAAGCAGTGATTTTCGCTCGTTCGTCTTTTAGATGCCGAACTTCACTTTGCAAGCATGTTATTGTATCTTGGAGTTTACGTATTTTTTCAATTATGTCATCGGGAGAACATCCTAGTTCTGCAGCTATTTCCTTTAGGCTGGTAATCATATGGTCAATAGCGTGTAGCGCGCTTTTCCCAGCTACCGCTTCTATTCTTCTTGTACCCGCCGCGATAGAATACTGTGATTCAATTATAAAAGGTCCTATTTCCCCAGTTTGGGATACGTGGGTTCCTCCGCATAGTTCCATAGAAAAGCCTTCTATCTCTACTACGCGAACAAACTCGGTGTACTTATCCTGAAAGAGAGCAATAGCGCCCTTTTCCAACGCTTCGTCCAGAGAGGTTTCGTATACGTTTACGCGCATGTTTGCCATGATGGCTTCGTTTACAATATTTTGAACTTGTTGAATTTCGCTGTCGGTTACGTCATGGGAGTAATGGAAATCGAACCTGAGCCGATCGCTTTCAACTAAAGATCCTGCCTGCTGCACTTCGTCACCAAGCACCGTTCTCAGTGCTTTGTGCAACAGGTGGGTAGCAGTATGATGCTGCCTAAGACCTTGTCGTCTATGGGGATCAACTGCCGCTTTTAACCTTTGTCCCACTTTTATGCTCTGCCCGTGAAGTGAAACACGATGGATCACAGTTTCATTAGGGGATTTTTCAACCCCTGTAACTGTACCTATTATTTCATCGGAATCTTCTGCCAAAAAGATTCCGGTATCGTGTTCTTGGCCGCCAGAAGTGGCATAGAAAGGAGTTTTGTCAAGAACGATTAATCCTTCCGATCCACCTGGGAGTTCTAATACCCGCTTATTTCCATCAATTATGGCTATAACTTTTGCTACGTCCTCCAAGGTTTCGTAACCAGTAAACTCTGTAGGCGGTAAGTCGCCTATTACTTCCAGAAGATCCATGTTGAAAAACTCATCGTTCTTTCTGGCTTTCCTACTTCTTTCTCTTTGTTCCTCTAGAAGTCTCTCAAAGCCCGCTTCATCAACCGAAAGGCCTGCTTCTCGAGCCATGTCTTTGGTTAAGTCAATTGGAAAACCAAAGGTATCATACAACATGAAAGCTTGGCTTCCAGGTATTTCCGATTGTCCTTTTCGCTTTAGGTCATGGATTATCTCTGAAGCTTTGGCCTGTCCGCTTTCGAGAGTGATCAAGAATTTTTCTTCGTCCTGAGTGAGGACGCTCATGATGAACTCCTGTTTCTCCTGCAATTCGGGATACGCATCTTCCATGACACCTACTACTACCGGCACCAATTCAGCCAGAAAAGGCTCATTGATCCCTAGCACACGACCGAACCTCACTGCACGTCTAAGGATACGTCTCATTACGTATCCCCTACCTTCATTGGAAGGGTAAACCCCATCGCACGCCAGGAAGGTGCACGCCCGGACGTGATCTGCTATTACTCTGGACGCGAATATCTCATCAGGACTTTCTCCTTTAACTCCCGCAATTTCCCAGACTTTCGCGATAATTGGAACAAATAGGTCAATATCGAAATTGCTGTCGGCTCCTTGTAGAACCGAAGCAATTCTTTCCAAGCCCATGCCTGTGTCAATGCTAGGTTTGGGCAAAGGAGTTAGGTTGCCTTCTTCATCTCGGAAGTACTGCATGAATACGAGGTTCCAAATCTCCAGCCACCTATCGCAATCACAAACCCCTAAAGCGCAATCGGGACCGCATCTATGTTCTTCTCCCCTGTCGATTATCACTTCTGAGCAAGGGCCACAAGGGCCTGTCTCTCCCATTGCCCAAAAATTTTCTTGGTGGTTCATGCGTACTATCCTAGATGATGGTAGCGAGGTCTTCTTTTCCCACAGTGAGGCAGCTTCATCGTCTTCTTCAAATACTGTAACCCAGATATATTCAGGAGGAATCTCAAGTACATTTGTAATAAAATCCCAGGCATACTCAATGGCTTCTTCTTTGAAATAGTCGCCAAACGAAAAATTCCCGAGCATTTCAAAGAAAGTCTGATGACGTTTTGTGAAGCCTACATTATCGAGGTCGTTATGTTTCCCCCCTGCTCGAACACACTTTTGGGAGCTAGCAGCCCTAGTGTACGGTCTGGATTCTAGACCTAAAAACACGTTCTTAAACTGGACCATGCCCGCATTTGTAAATAACAAGGTAGGATCGTTATGTGGGATCAACGAAGAACTGGGCACTATTGTGTGTCCTTGCTTATTAAAGTAATCGAGAAAAGTGTCACGAACTTGATTTGACGAAAGGTATTTACCGATACCTTTTGACATTTATAGATCCCTCCTGCTCTCTTGACTTAAAGAAGCGCCTCGTTAATCTGCTACGTACCGGTGAGCTTCGCGCTCTAAGATCTCTTTTATTTTTTCTACAAGTTCATCTATGCCACAAATATGAGTGTCAGACTCTCTCCTTAGCTTGACTTCAGCACCGCCAGATTCGAGGCTTCGGTTAGATATGGTGATCCGCACAGGCATACCTAAGAGGTCTGCATCGTTAAATTTAACGCCAGCCGACTCATCTCTATCGTCATAAAGCACTTCAATCCCGTTTTGCAAAAGCGCTGTATACACTTTGTCTGTTGTATCTATTACCTTTTCCGATGTGCCTAGATTTAGTAGATGAACTTGGTAAGGAGCGACTGTAATAGGCCATATGATGCCATGTTCATCGTGGTTCTCTTCGACTACGCACGCAAGAAGACGTCCTACTCCCATACCGTAGCATCCCATAACTATAGGTTCAAGAGTGCCCTTTTCCGATTGGAAATATGCTCCCATGGTTTCAGAATACCTAGTTCCCAGCATAAACGTATTGCCTACCTCTATGCCTTTTTTTACCGTAAGGGGAGCGCCACATACGGCACAAGGATCGTTTGCCCGAGCTGCTGCTATGTCTGCAGTTACATCTATTTTGAAATCTCTTCCTGGAACTACGCCTATCATATGATAATCAGGTTTGTTTGCCCCTGCAACATAGGTTCTAGATGTCAACACGCTATCATCTGCAACTACATAGAGGCCGTGGTCTCCCATAGGCGATAGGAAACCCTGAATCAATCCATAGGATTTCAGTTCATCGGGCAACGCCCGTCTAACTTCCGCTGCGTTCAAGAGATTTGCAAGTTTGCGTTCGTTGACGTCTAGATCACCACGGATTACAACTAACACGGGATCCTCTCGGTCTTGGGCAAAATACACCATAGTTTTTAGGGAAGTAGTAGGACTAACCCCTAGGTAATCACACACAGATTCGATAGTATTCTTACTGGGGGTGTGCACTTCTTCTGGAGACGATAATGACTCTTTGCCTTCCCCATCTGGTTCCTGGGTGGTTGCAGTTTTGTCAAACTTAGCAACATCTCTGTTAGCGGCATATCCGCATTGGTCACACAGGATTATAGTGTCTTCGCCTGAATCTGTAACGTAAGTAAACTCATGGGCAATATCTCCACCCATCATGCCCACGTCAGATAGCACTTTGACAACTGGCACTCCGCATCTTTTGCATATCCTTTCATATGCTTGGCACATATAGGGGTAGTATGATCTCAGATCACCTTCATCTACGTGGAAGCTGTATGCATCCTTCATGATGAACTCTCGTACTCTTATGAGTCCGCCTCTGCACCTAGGCTCGTCTCTAAACTTTGTTTGAATGTGGTATACAACTGATGGCAGCTGCTTATAAGAATCTATAAAATGCCGGGCAAGGTCTGTAACAGCTTCCTCGTGGGTCATAGCCAGACACATGTCTCTGCCTGATCTATCCTTAAACCTGGCCATTTCGGGCCCGATCTCATACCAGCGCCCAGATTCGATCCAGATATCTGCTGGATTGACCACTGGCATACATAATTCCTGACCCCCGATTGCATTCATTTCTTCCCCCATTATATCCTTGATCTTTTTTATGCTTCTCCAAGCAAAAGGCATATAAGAATAAATGCCTGCAGCCAATTTGCATATGAGCCCTGCTCTTATCATCAAACTGTGAGACGGCACTTCAGCTTCAGAAGGTTTTTCCCGCAGTGTCTTTCCAAAAGATTTACTCAAGCGCATGTCATCTACCCCCAGTGTAATTGTACGCCATAAGATGGTGCCCTCTACTTATCTCCGGTTTTCTCCTCTTGTTTTTCCAAGTAATTGAGAACAAGAAACATGAGGCTACCTACGATGCGCATGATAGCGCATATAATGAATGCCCAGAAGAACCCGAACCTATCCCGTAAACCTACCCCGACCATAGGAGCAACAATTGCAGATGCATTTATTACAGTTGTATAATACGCAATATACGTGGCTTTATTTTCGCTTGGAGTAACATCTAGCAATGTGCTGAACAATGCCAAATTTACTCCTGCGAAAATCGCTCCAGTCACGAAGTTGGAAATTCCTATGGTAACTAAACTATTAGCAAAAGCGTAAACTGTAGGCACGATAAAGATCCATAAGCTCGAAGCGAATAGGGTCTTTAGATTACCGTGCTTGGTCAATATTCTTGGCCAAAAACTGTAGCCTACTATAGAACCTATTGTATTCGAAAAGCTCAAGATGCTCACCCACGTATTGTTAGCGCCAAGCTCTTTCACCTGATACAAGGTAAATAAAGGCCAAGGGACTTGCCACGCAAAGTGAAAAATCAGGGAAGCTACTACAAACCGAACGAACTCCTTATGTTCAAAGACCTGCCCCACCTCGTCAATTAAGGATCGAAGTACGCCTTTGGATTGGTCTTTTTTCTCTTGAATGCTAGGCTCTACTATTTCTACCTTCTCAATCACTGTTTCGTCCAGCTTATTAAAGAGCCAGAGTTCTAAAAGGGCCATGGCAAATGATGCTGCAAACACAATTTGATACCCTATGGGAAAGGCCATGGCATCAATTAGGATGCCAGTAAGAAGTACTGTTATGGTTCCTGACAAATTGATAAACTTGTTTCGCATAGCAATAGCCTCGGCGCGCCTTGAAACAGGGATTACCCTAGATATATAAGCCTGCCATCCAACGTTGAAAATAGACCCGGGCATATTCATCAGTGCTACAAGTGCTACTAAAAGGGATGCTCTTTTATCCTCTGTGAAAAACGGTATAAACGCAATTAACAGGTAAAACAGCCGATGAAAGAAGATCAATCTTGATAAGATCTTCTTCTGATCAGATTGTTTATCCAAATATCTAGCGCCGGGAATCATAGACAAAAGACTAATCAACGCAGGACCTGACGACAACAATGCAACCTGGAAATTTGAGGCGCCAAGCTTAATAGCGAAAATACCTATAAATGGAGAGGCCAGATTAAGGGAAATGCTGTTTACTATCCCATGGTATACATTAATCCTGACATTACGTTCGGTTTTAGAAAATTCCGATTCGTCAGGATCTTCTTTGTGCTGTAAGTCTTGGGACAATGTCGAAAACATATTTTTTAAATTTGCCATTGCCTATCTTCCCGCCCTTGTTTGACCTATAATGTCCACATCGGCTACGTTAATTCATCATATTACAGTTTTATCAGCATAATAAAGATGTTCCTAGACCAATCTTATAGCAAATTCAGGGCATACAGGTGCGCAATACCCGCATAAAATGCATTTTTCCTTGTCATTTACTGCCTTTCCGTTCACCACTTTCATAGCCATGTTGGGACAAACATCTACGCAGGATCCGCATCCTCTGCAGAAATCCTGTATTATTAGTTTCTTTGAGTGGGCGGTTTTCTCAGCTAGATCCTCAGGAACCTGATCTCCTTCGAAAATACGTAAATTCATCTCCAACTCTTCTTTGTTTACCATTCCAATAGCTACCGAGCTAACTCCGTCAAGGCTACGGACGTAGTTAATGGCACCTTCTCTATCAGATAGCAAATTTCCTCCCCCGAGGGCCTTCATGGCGTAAACGCCCTTACCTTTGCTAGCTGCTTCTTGAATAGCTTGGGCCATTTCATCTCTGGTGCCATGTAAAATACCCAGGCCTGCAACGTTGATTAATGGGAATATTACATCTATTTCGGACACATTCTTAGCTGCTCTAACCACGTCTACTGAATGGGTAGATATGCCTATCGCACGGATGATGCCCTTGTATTTACAATCTATCAAACAGTCTATAGCGCCTTTGCGTTCTTCAAATACTTTGCTGTCCACTCTAGCAGCGTGAAGATGAAATATGTCTATTACATCCCGATCAAGGGATTGTCTGGCTTCTTCTACCGCCTGTGCCATGTCAGAATAAGTGACAGCCGACGACTTTGTAGCAATTACCAAATCGTACTTTTTGCTTCCTACTTTATCAAGGGCATTTTTTATATGTGGGTACGTACTATAGCTTTGGGCAGTATCAAGGAAGTTGATTCCGCTCATTATTCCTTCTGCAATAAGATCTCCGCCCTCATCTGGTGGCAAACCAAATTGGTTGGGCCCCATAGGCAATACCCCGAAGCATAACTCGGTTACTTCTAACCCTGTATTTCCCAGAAGATTCTTCTTCAATGCTTATCCCTCCAAGTGGTAAGGTTTTTTACAATCCCTCTCATCTATTATAATGAATACGGACGTGTCTTGTAATTTCGGTGGTGGAGGAATGTCTCAAATGTCTGCGTCTGGTTCTAATAACCTTCAGAGATCTATAATTCACGTAGATGCGGATGCATTTTTTGCCTCTGTGGAGCAAAGAGACGATCCGAGCCTCCGCGGTAAACCGGTTATCGTTGGCAGTGACCCTAAGACTCGCGGTGTTGTGTCTACCTGTTCTTACGAAGCGAGATCTTTCGGTGTCCATTCTGCCATGCCCTCTTATCAAGCCTACAAATTGTGCCCACAGGGGATTTTCATAAAACCTAGGATGAAAAGATACCAAGAAGTCTCTAATGCCATGTTTGAAATTTTCAGCAGATATTCACCGATCGTAGAGAAAGTATCTATCGATGAAGGGTTTATCGATGTGAGCGGTGCAGATGGACAGAATATCGCTATCTGCATTCGAAACGATGTGAAAAACGAGATTGGGATAACCGTTACAGCCGGTGTATCTTACTGCAAGTACCTTGCGAAGATCGCGTCAGATCTTGCCAAGCCAGACGGTCTGATGGTGATAACTCCAGATCGAGCATATTCCTTTCTTTCTAACCTACCAGTATCACGTCTTCCAGGAATAGGTCCAAAAACCCAAGCTAAACTCGTGTCTATGGGTATATCAACAGTTGGAGTCATGCGACAAATGTCAGAAGATTGGTTTGAAGACGTATTTGGGAAAAGAGGTAGGCGGGTTCGGGAATTGTGTTTCGGTATAGATGATGAGCCTGTAACGACTGGGCAAGACGTAAAATCTGTAAGCGAAGAGATGACGTTTGCTGAGGATATTATAGGTATAGGAGGGCTCAAACCGCACTTAGCAGACTTGTGTCAAAATGTGTGTTTTCGATTGCGGAGATCACGCCTAAAGTGCAAAACCGTAGGTGTAAAGGTTAGATTTAGCGATTTCTCTACTATAACCAGGGAGCAGACCTTACACATTCCCGTATCATCTGATGCTGAACTATTTAGTCTTGCAGTGGATTTGCTTGGTTCGGTCTCCCTTGATAAGCCAGTAAGGTTGTTGGGTGTTGTAGCCAAAGGATTGGTGCCAGAAAACAACGTACAGCCTATGCTGTTTTCTGCCCATATGGCATCGTGGGACGCAGTCGCAAAGTCATCAGATGCGTTGCGGGTCAAATACGGGAAACCGGTTTTGTTTCTAGGGGCATCACTAAAATCCCAGGAACGCAAGAAGCGAGAACAACAGTGATGCCCCCCAAAATAAATAAGGTTGGCAGTGTAATTTACCTTTCAACGACTAGCGCTATTCCCATGCCGCCTCCTATGCACATTGTGGCCAACCCCTTCTTAGCGTCTCTTTTTATCATTTCGTGCAACAAAGTAACCAAGATTCTTGTGCCACTTGCTCCTATGGGATGACCCAAAGCTATTGCACCACCGTTTACGTTCATCTTTTCCAAGTCGATCCCTAATTCTTGAACTCCTGCTAAAGTAGTTGCAGCAAAAGCCTCGTTTAATTCGATTAAATCGATGTCCTCAAGGGTAAGACCTGCTTTTTCCAGGGCCAATTTAGTGGCAGGAACAGGGCCTGTGCCCATTATTTCAGGCTCTACACCTCGGGCTGCGTAACTTCTTATAGATGCCATAGGCGTTATGCCCAATTCTTGCGCTTTTTTCAAAGACATGACTACAACCGCAGCTGCCCCATCGTTTATTCCAGAGGCATTGCCGGCAGTAACTGTTCCTTCTTTTACAAAAGCGGGACGAAGTCTAGCCAATTTGTCTATGGTTGTGCCAAACCGAGGGTGTTCATCTTGATCGAAGATCAAAGGATCTCCTTTTCTCTGTGGTACCTCTACAGGCACAATCTCGTCTTTAAATCTACCCGCCTTTATAGCTGCCTCCGCCCTATTCTGACTCAGTACTCCGTATTCGTCCTGGGCTTCTCTGGTTATGCCCCATCTCTTAGCTACATTTTCCGCAGTAACCCCCATATGAGCATCGGTGAATATGCACCAGAGGCCATCTCTTATCATAGAATCAACCAGTTCCCCGTTGCCCATCCTGTAGCCATACCTTGCATTAGGCACAAGATATGGAGCTCTATCCATGCTTTCTGTGCCGCCTGCTACTATAATTTCGGCATCGCCTGTTTTTATGGCTTGTGCAGCCATCAAAACGGATTTCATCCCTGATCCGCAAACTTTGTTCACTGTGGTACACGGTACTTCTACTGGCAAGCCTGCATAGATTGATGCTTGTCTGGCAACGTTTTGTCCATGTCCTGCGCCGAGAACATTGCCCATGATTACCTCATCTATTAGGCTAGGGTCTACGCCTGATCGTTTTACGACCTCCTTTATAACAACTGCCCCTAACTCGGGTGGAGAGATTTCGGATAAAGTGCCTCCGAAAGTGCCTATAGCGGTCCTGACGGCGCTTACAATTACTACTTCTTCCAAAGCGTACTCCTCCTTTTAAACGGCTTCTTTACCAATAATATACCTCAAGGGATCTACTTCCTCCCTTAGTATCCTCAATTCCTCCTCTGTTGGCTCTAAAGACACCTTGATTTCATCTGCCCAGAGTAATTCGAAGCCTGTGTTCTCTATAATTTCTTCTTTGGTCACACCTGGATGTATTGTTTCCACTTTCATCCTCTTGGTTTCTTCATCAAATCCCATAACGCACAAGTTCGTGATTACTTTATATGGCCCGGTTCCTGGTGGCAACCCTGCAGCTTCCCTTGCCCCTCTACCTGTAAGGTATCCGGGCGTAGTAAGAAAATCCAACTCCTTAACAAATCGTCTTTGATCGTGAGGCGTTATCATGAGGGTTCGCCAACATAAAGACGCAAGATCATTAGCTCCACCTGATCCTGGGAAACGAACTTTTGGTTTTTCAAAACTTCCAATCACAGTAGAGTTAATATTACCGTATTGGTCTATTTGGGCGCCGCCCAAAAAACAGTAATCTACTAGTCCTCTTTGACAAGTTTCCATAATGTCGGTCATGCTTGTAGCCATGATCGCCTTGGCAAAAGTACGCGAATCTCCAACAGAAATAGGCATTGTAGGCAACAGTGGGCCTACCCCTCCGGCTTCAAAAAAGATCATTAGATGGGGTCCGTGTGTTTTCTGAGCCAGCATTGTAGCAGCACAAGGCGCTCCCGTGCCTACAACCACACTTGAACCATCTTCAAGAAGCCTCGACGCGAGACATATCATGAGTTCCATTTCGTTGTATTGCATGTATAAAACCTCCTGGCTTGATACTTTGATATGGTATCTCAAATCCTAGATAACTATAGGGCCGTCAGGTTCTATGAACTCGAGTTTTCGTAGCTCTTCAATCTTCTCTAGTCCCCCGCACAGCTCGAGATACTCGCTAAAATCCTTGGTTCCGTAAATATACTTAGACAAAAACGGCTGTAAAGTTTCGGGTTTTCCGTCAGCCGCCAACCATTCATTTAAATGTTCCTCATCAGAAAAATACTTGTACGGCATGTTCCCTGGGTAGCTTCCATAAGGAACGTGGCATACTGCATCCACGCAGTAGTACGGAATCGCAGTTCGGGAAGGATGTTCACGGATTTCTTCGTTGTCAATCAGTTCCTCAGTTGACAATATGACGTATTTCGAAGCTCTGGCCACATCCAAGTCAGACACTGTAATTCCATCGATTTGGGCGTTTCCATAACGATCAGCTCGGTGCACATGAATAAGGGCTACATCGGGATAAAGGGCCGGTAGAGCTATGAGATCTTTGCCTGTAAAGGGACATTGTATTTTCTTGGCCGCGCTATACTTGAACGTATCGGTGCCCAACATCACTCTGGCAGGCATGAACGGTATGCCCATTGCAGCAGCTCTGTACCTCCAGGCCAAAGCCGCGTTGGTCCATTCAGTTACCTCTATTCGACCTTCCTCAAATAATTTTCTTGCTGCTTTAGACAGACCCCTTGCCTCTAAGCCGACCACATAAGCTACATCAACGCTTGCAATGCAGTCCCCTGCGGCTAGAATCTGAAAATCATGAGTTGCAGTGTGCCCGGAAACCCGAAGCTCTTTCTTGCGTTGCCGAAGAATTTCGTGGAGAAGAGCTGTGGGAATTCGATTAGTACCAAAACCTCCGATCGCCAAATAATCGCCATCATGTACAAAATCATTGACCGCTTCGCTGACGCTCATTAACTTGTCTTTCATGATCTTTGATTTTGAGCGGAAATGATCCCTTGCCTTGTCTGGATCTGGGTCAGCAAACAATTTTCCAATACCCTCATCTGCAATGTGCTGGTACACCATTTCAAACATACCTCCTTCATTATCCATATAGATGCAAAACTCGTGCCATTAGGCAAATGTAAGCAAACTCCTACATTACAGCGGACAAGCGATAGAAAGTAATGAGATCTGGTGCGAAGTTGGGTTAGCTATTGGGAAACGGTTTGCCCACCCAAGCTATATCTATAGCCCATATTTTTTGATCTTGGTCTGGAGCGTTCGCCTGGAAATTCCAAGATATTCTGCTGCTCGCGTGCGGTTATTATCGAAAAGGTTCAAAGCTTCTTGGATCTCATGTCTTTCAATTTCTTCCCAGGCCTGATCTTTTAGCTCTTTGAGTCCTACACCGTCAGTAGTAGAAGCGCCGGTGTCTCCAGTTCTATTTTCAATCAGTCTAAATTGAGGATCGTAGAAAAATACAGGGAGATCCTTTTTTCTTATGATTTTTCCATCGCACAATAAAGATAATTGCTGCATTACATTTTTTAATTCTCTTACGTTTCCGGGCCAAGGATAGGAAAGTAGAGTTGAAATAGCTTCATCATCTAGCTCTGGCACTGGTTTCTTTTGCTCCACAGCATATTCCCTTAAAAAATGTTTGGCCAAAACCGGGATGTCTTCTTTCCTCTCACGCAAAGGTGGAACTGTTATGGGGATTACTGCGATCCTAAAGTACAAATCCTGACGGAAAGCGCCTTTTAAGACTTCACCAGGCAGGTTTTTGTTCGATGCCGAAACCACCCTGAAATCCACAGGTACCCTGTGTGTACCACCTAAGCGGTCGATTTCTTTTTCTTCCAATACCCTCAAAATCTTAGGCTGCATGCTCAAGGGAAGTTCGCCAACTTCATCTAAGAATATGGTTCCACCATTGGCCAATTCAAACTTGCCTGGTTTTCGTTTATGCGCCCCAGAAAAAGCTCCTTGTTCGTATCCAAACAGTTCGCTTTCTAGAAGGTTTTCAGGAAGAGCCGCGCAATTGATTGGAACAAAGGGCTTATTCTTTCTTGGCGAACCGTAATGTATCGATTTGGCGATGATTTCCTTTCCAGTACCACTTTCTCCCTGAATTAGGACAGGAACATCGCTGGCTGAAATCCTCTCGATGACTGAGAATAATTCCATCATCTTAGGAGAAACTGTAACTATGTTCTTAACGTGATACTTATCTTCAAGTTCGTGCCTTAGCCTTGTCACCTCCATAGACAATCTGGAATATTTGAGAGCGCTCTCAACCAGGAATTTTAATTCCTCAGTATCAAACGGTTTGGTGATATAATCATGAGCCCCTGTCTTCATGGCTTTTACGGCTGTTTTTACTTCGCCATAGGCGGTCATAATCACTATAGGGCAAAGGCAACCTCGTGCGATTAGATCTTTCAAAATGTCTAACCCATTTGCGTCAGGGAGTCTCAGATCGAGCATAATGAGGTCTACATCATAATGCATAGCCGCATCCAGGCCTTCTCTGCCTGTTTCGGCGCTTAGCACCTCATATGAAGCGCCAAATATTTCGCGAAAAAGCCACGCTATATTGGGTTCATCATCTATAATTAGGATTCGTTCTTTCATGGATACCCTCCAAAACTTTATACCTGCAAATTCGTAAAATATGTCAATTAGGAGTCGAAAGCGGCTCCTAAGACAGGTAGCTTTATTGAAAAGCAGGTTCCTTCACCTGGAGCGGATTCAACTTCCAAAAACCCTTCATGTTCATATATGATCCGTTGCACTAATGGAAGCCCCAGGCCTGTTCCTCCCTTTCTAGTCGTAAAGAACATATCAAATATTTGGTCTTGATGATCAAAAGGTATCCCTGTCCCAGAATCTTTAATTGTGACGGTAAAGTATTTGGCCCTGGGCGCATAGTTTAGGTTAATTTGGATAGTACCACCATCAGGCATGGCCTGTATTGCGTTTAACATGAGGTTCATGAATGCTTGAACCAGGTGATCATAATCACCTATTATCTCTAAAACATCTACGTCGTGTTGAAAGGATATATTTACGTTGTTAACATTTGCATACGGGGAAATTAGGTCACATGCCCGCTTCAAAACTTGTATTACATCCAACTGCAATCTCTGAGGCTGGGAAAATCTGGAGAAATTCAACAAGGATTCGATTGTGCCGTCGATCCTGTCTATTTCGTAAGACACTATTTCCGAAAACTCAGTAAGAAATTCTGCATCATCTAGTCGTTCGGGCACCAGGGACACAGCACCTTTTATCACTGTCAAAGGGTTTTTCACTTCGTGAGATATAGCTGCTGCAAGTTCCCCTGCGGCAGCAAGTCTTTCTATACGTTCAATACGCTCCTCTTCAGCCCTGGCTTCTTTTAGATCTTCAAATAAGATAATGTAGCCAGCATCTTCACGCGCGCTATCTGCGTCCTTACTATCTAGGTCCCCCACAGGGGTTGTGACCATGGTGATAAGTTTATCGCCCTCTTTCGTGTGTACAGAAACGTGGGCAAATCGGTTCCTAGCTCCTTTTTTGTTGTCTTTGAGAGCGAAATAAGGGTCTATCCCCATTTTTTCTAGAGCATAGGTAATAGGTTTTCCTAGGAGCTCTGTTTTGGAAATTCCCAAAATATCGCCTATGCCAGACGATACAAAACTTATTTTTTGATCAGATTCGACAAGTATTACACCTAGGCTTAAACTATCTAGGAACAGTTTTAAATACCTTTGAAGTTTTTCTAGGCCTGGCACAGCCGCTGACGAATCGAACTCTCCTGACTCCTGCAAGAGCAGAAGCCGGGATGCGAACATAAGAAGTCCTGTTAGCCCTAATAGAGGCTCAACATCTTGAGAGAAGAAAACGTCTTTTGCTCCCATCCTTATCTGAGCGTAGATGTCTTCGACGGCTTCGTTTGCCCAGACAAACCCAATAGTTTCCCCGTTCCTAACCAAAGGCCTCATACAATTCATTATTTCTCCTCGGACCATAGAGCCAACACCCACGATTTCTTTCCCGTTTTCCATAGCTTGCCATCCTAGGTGATCGGGGGCCAGATCCAAACCTACTTTTGTTCCGAAGCGGTCACTGGGTCCGTACGCCACAATTGCTCCAAGTTGCTTAGAATAGTATCCTGCGCCCACCCCTCGGTAACAAGACGCTACCATGTCGACAAAAGGCTCGAGAAACTCCTTTACCAAGGCGATTTTTTGTGCGTTATCTAAGTCTTTTCCTGCCTCGTTACTGGAATCTATAATCTCTGTGAAATCTCCAGTCAGATAAGAATCGAGCAGCCTTGTGATGCCGAAAAGTTTTTCCGCTTTTTCTTCGATAAGAGCGGCTTCTGCCTTTTGCAGGATTAGATACCTAGATTTCAACTGCAATCACACCTATACAAATGAAATAAGAAACCTGCTTGGACGTTTTAGTATTCGTGATCCAGTGTAGATAATCCTGTACAATTAAGCTAGTACTGGGCAACCTTTTTAGTATAGTTTGCATATAATAGAGTAAAGTAAGGATGGGGTGAAAATGATTTGGTGCCGCGAGAAAAGAAGCTGAAAGCTCTATACAATCTTACATTAATGGTGGTGCAGAACCCTTTACTAACTTATTTGTTCGGGTATCTCACCGGACAAGTAGACAGGGTTCATTTTGTAGAGAATCTTGCAGGAGCTGACATCGCAGTAAAAATATCTTTGCGTAGACTCACATTATGGCCTGCTGATCCTTTCAGCGCCACTGTCAAAGGGGTTTCTATGCCTAACTCATTGGCATTGGTACAAGCCATTTCAGACCAAGAAGATATTCCAATATGTATCTCGGTGGATTTTGACAATATAAACGAAGCATACTGGTACCAGGAAGTACTATTGCCTGATGTGTCCTACGTGAAAGATGTGGTAGAGGCAGCCAAAGAAGAATCTTCCCTATTAAGACAGGAAATGGACAGAGTATTAGATATTTATCGAGAATGCCAAATGCTGTACAACTCTACAACAGGAGATAGACAAAAGGAAATGGCTTACTATATCAAAGTCGCTGAACAAGAGCTTAAAGCCTTGAGCGACAAGCTGGAGGAAGTAAATAGAAGGATGAGACAGCTAACAGATTATTAAATGAGGTGCAAAAGTAAAAACCAGTTTAATTACGTTTGCACCTCATTTTTTTCTTCACTCGTTTAACATGTAAGCTAGAGCTAATCTAGCTGTTGCCAAAATACCCTCCTTATGGGTTCGCTCGTGGGCATGGGACGCATCTACCCCAGTTCCGATCAACCCTGCCCTAATATTTGCCCCCGCCCTCAAGGCAGCGCTTGCATCCGAACCGTAGTAGGGGAATATATCTACAACGTAAGGTATATGATTATCCTCGCACAGTTTCTCTAGGTGTTTACGTAATTTCAAGTCATAGGGTCCCGATGAATCTTTTGCGCAAATAGAGACTGTGTACTCGCTTCCTGAAAGTCCATCCCCTACACACCCCATGTCAACGGCTACCATCTCTCTAACTGTCTCGGGTATTCCGTAAGACGCGCCATGGCCAACCTCTTCATAGTTAGTAAAAAGTAGGTGAGTAGTATAAAAAGGTTTTAGGCTGTTTTCTGCCAAATACTTTGCCGCGCCAAGCAATACAGCGCAAGAAGCCTTATCGTCTAAGTGTCTCGAGTTTATAAATCCGGAACGGGTGACTTCTGCCCGAGGATCAAACGATACGAAATCGCCTGCTTTGATACCCAAACCTAAAGTATCTTCTCTAGACTTCACTTTTTCATCAAGCCTAACTTCCATGTTGTCTTGGTTTCGTTCAATTTTAGAAGATTCTGCTCCCCACACATGAGATGCAGCTTTTACGGTCAAAACAGTACCTGTGTATATTTCTCCAGACCTTGCTTCTATGGACACCCTTTCCCCTTCTATGCTGTGCCAGTCACCGCCTATAAGAGACAGTTTAAGTCTGCCGTTAGATTTTACTTCAAAAACCATGGCTCCTAACGTATCAACGTGAGCTGACAATAACCTTTCACCTCCAGGATTTTCACCTGGTATAGTTACTAGTAGAGCTCCTTTGTTGTTCACACATCCCTCGTATCCAATGTCTGCAAATTGTTTTTTCAGCCAGTCAATGGCTTTGTCTGTGTTACCACTCACGCTAGGTATGTTAAGAAGGTCTACAAGTTTTTCAGTAATGTATTCTATATCCGGGACGTAATTCAAAACTGCCATCTCCTTTTTGCATATAAATAGGGCTCCTTAGACTAGAGTTCGATGGTTGTTGTCGCAGATCCTGCCCTCCCAGACGTAACTATGATGTTAACCGTGCTACCTGGTCGGCCCCTGACCATCCAAGACGCCTTCTTCTTACGATCGTTTCCTGCCAAGTATCCATCGAGATGTCCCAGATCCTGCTCTGCTTTGCCTGAGACAATTTCGATGCCACCTTGTCCATTTTCGCGTTGTGCTGGGTTAACAACTGGATCAATCTTCACCTTCACAGGACGCACCGCATTCATTTTCAGCGCATTAAAGGTGCCGTGAGTAGGAAGATAGCCTTCATTTGTGACTACCACTTCTATTTTGTGCAAATCTCCTTCCGTACACTCTACGTTTACCTTATCAATTCCTATTCTAGGAGCTGATTTGGCCATCTCCAGTGCGAATAGCCCATTCTTTCTGCATTCTTCTTCTAGAAGGCTAATTGGAGGGTTCTGCCTACCAAATTTAGGCTCCCAGCCTCCTATCTCTACTTCCCCAAGTTGAGGATGGTCGAACTTCTGCCAGTTCACAAACAATTGTCCTCCCATGACTTCATCGTTCCAACGCAAAAGGGCAAGGCCTTCTTCCTCTAACTGTTTGTGAGACATGGAGAGGTATTGATGGGAAGGACGCTTGGGCAGTCCTGCCCGGCCATTCATATCCCATAATTCGGTCGCAAACGACAGGATCCCCAAGGTTTCGTAAAACCATTCTAAGGCGCTTCCTACCGATGGTCTCGTTTGGTCTTGTGTGAACCATTCAAATATAGATTTGCATGGGTAACCAGTGATTTCTTCTCCTATCTGGCCTATGGTGCAGTATACTTGCAAGTCTTTGGGATCCATTGCGCTGTCTCTTTGAGTGCAGAATGGACGCAAAATGTATCCGCCAGTTGTATGGTAAGACATGGAAAGCACAATATTGGGGTGTGAGACAAAGAAATCTGCTATTGCCTTCAGCTCAGGCTCCGAAAAAGGGTAGTCGCCGGAACCTGGTTGACGTGTCTTTACTGCCCAATTGGTTGGGAAGTTTCTGTTGAAGTCTAACCCGTATTTTGGAGGCGCGTCTTTGACAGGTAAATCCTTATCATATTCTCTAATTAATCCTTCCCGATATACGTTGTAATACGATACACCGTCTAATGGTAGATCGTTGGGCTCACGCCTTATCATCAATCTCGGATCTTTGCTTGATATTTTCCACGCGCCGTTTGGATCTCTAACCCTCATAGTGAGTATCTTTCCGTTTCCATCTATATCCTCAGGATACAGTCCTGGCTTCTCATCGTAATCTTCAGGCCATTCTCTTAAACTAGACCTAACTGTATGAGGTGTCGAAAGATAGTATTCAGCGCCATCTGCGGCAATCCTAGGTATGAAGAAAAAAGCTTGTGTGTCCAACAAGTAAGTTATTGCATTATCGTTACCGTAAGAATTGAGCAGATGATCTATTATCCAAAGGACAGTCTCGCATCCTGCTACTTCTCCTGCGTGGATATTGCCATCTAAATATACACCAGGTTTGTCCTTGGCAGAGCCTGTTTCTTTGTTGGTTACCTCAAGCATCCAAATGTCTCGCCCCTGAAAAGATTTGCCTACAGTCTCGAGATTGCACAGGTTGGGATGCTCTGAAATGCAGGACTTAAGAAAATCTTCTATTTCTTGATATGTGTGATATTTGTCAAATGTAATAGACATTGAGCATTCACCCTTCCTATGACAAAAGGATCTGCGAGACGCAAACCCCTGCCCTCTTAGATTTAGCAGTTATCTCCAGGACCGTCGACTTTGGAGCTTTTATCACCCATTCCAGTTTCTTGCTTCTTTCTGGCCTCGCACCTCTCTGATACCTGCCGAAAGACGACGCTAGCCCTTCTAGGTGACCGATTTCCTGGGATTGCTTCCCTGTGATGAATTCTATGCTCTCTCCTGATACAACCACCTTTACAGGATCAGCGCGGCCAATTTCAATACCTTTTTGACATCCGTACGTGGGCTTATACCCCTTGTTTACGACTGTAGCTTTGACTTTATAAAGGTCAGGTCCAATGTTGGTTACATCTACCTTCTCTACGCTCAATTCTGGGAAACACGCGGCATGATAAAGGGTGAAAAGACAGTTCTTGTGACATTCCCCTTCAAGGAACTGTGGCGGCGGATTGGTCAAGGTAAACTTGGAATTCCACCCTCCTAGTTCAACGGGACCTAACTGAGGATGTTCAAATTCATACCAATCGACAAACCCTTTCCCTGCTAGTTCCCTATCATTCCACTTTAAAAGGTTCAGCTGGGCTTCCTCATACGTAGGCGACTCATCGAACAGTTTGTTACCTGCTCGAACAGATGCGTCCCAAAGTTCTGTGGAGAAAGTCAATATTCCCATATGTTCGTATAACCAATCCATCAAAACCCCCTTGAGCGCCCTGCTTTTGTCTCTAGTGTAATCTTCGTACGTGGAAATATGGGGATAACCGGTTAGGTCTGTGCCCTTCTGACCAATGGTTTTGTACATACTTACGTCGAGAGGCGGCATTTTTTCATCGGGTATAGTACAACAAGGCCGTAAAATTGCGCCCATCGTAGTATGGTATGCCATGGCTCCAACAATGTTTTTGTGGCTAGTGACGAATTCGGCAATCGCCCTAGTTTCTGGTTCTGAAAGAGGATACGGCCCCGCCCCATATTGTTTTACTTCAGGTTCCCAGTTAGCCGGGAAGTTTCGATTAATGTCCAACCCCCATTTGGGAGGCGCGCTTTTTATATCGTCGGCATCTGAGTTTTCGAGAATCCCTTCAGTGTATACGCAGTAAAATGGCCCTTCTTCATCCCACGGTTCTCTGCGTGTCATGAGTCTAGGATCCTTAGACGATATTTTCCATTCTCCGTTAGGATCCTTTATCCTCATCTGAAGAATTAGCCCATTTCGGTCTACATCTTCTGGAACTAGCCCTTCACGTTTGTCTACTTCAGGATATTCCCTTGTACTTGATCTTAAAGAATACGGAGTATGTAGGAAAATCTCTGCGCCGTCTACTGATACTCTAGGTATGATGTAGAAAGTTGTCTTATCCAATAACTTGGTGACCAGTGGATCAGAACCGTATTCGGATAAAAGATACCATATGGTGTAGAGGCAAACTGCAGAGCCCGTTACCTCGCCTGCGTGTATATTTCCATCAATGTACATTGCAGGTTTCTCGTCAGCTGCTCCTGTTCCTGAATTGGTTATTTCCACCACCCAAATGTCTCTACCCTCGTATGATTTACCTATAGAGCCTAGGTTTGCCAGGCTCGGATTTTCTGCAACCATTTGTTCCAAAACCTCAGTCAATTCCGCGTAATCCAGATATTTGGAAAAATTAGGTTTATTCAAGTTGATCCTCCTTTTCCTTGCTGTACCGCAAATTCGTAGATCAGAATTCTATTCCTTTTCTCGCCTCTATGCCCTGTGAGTAGTGATGTTTTATCTCTTTAACCTCTGACACCATGTCCGCATAGTCTATAATCCTTTGTGGACAGTACCTACCAGTCAGAACAATGTCTACGTCCGGAGGCCTTGCATCAAGTAGTTCTATGACTTCTTGCGTCGCAAGTAGGCCACACGCCATAGCTATGCACGCCTCGTCTAACACAACTAATCCGTAGTCACCTGATTGGATTGCCTCGTAAGCCCGGTCCAAACCCTTTCGTGCTAGTTCCTTATCAATTGGATCGGGATCTGTAAGGTTTACAAACGATTCACGTCCCCATTGCTCGATTTCCAGGTCAGGCAAAAATCGCTCTGCGGCGATTTTTTCGCCGTACACGTTACCCGGGCCCTTCATGAACTGCAAAAACAATACTTTCCTGCCCCAACCTATCTGCCTAAGCGCCAAACCTAAAGCTGCTGTTGTTTTCCCTTTCCCGTTTCCTGTATACACCATGACTAGTCCCAAACTACCATCGGACACAATCATGCACCTCCATCTGTTGAAGATTCTCCATCCTCACCCTTATTCCCTCCAAGGGTATTTGCTTTTATTGAATTACTTTCACAGCGGTCAATATTTACGACGCGAGCAGGGAATTCCGGGTTTCTACTAGAAATTGTACTCAAACAGGGTGTAACATAATCATGAAGACGTTGTTAACGTTATTTGGAGGATCAAAGAAGTGAGTCCTGCTAAAACCCAGTCCGCAAAAAGCAAAGGTAGCGATCGAAAGGCTAGCAAATGGCCTTGGATAGCTCTATGCGTCTTTGGGGTGCTACTTGTGACGGCCCAGGGAATATCTACGTCTAAACCAACAGGGCACAATTGGGCCCTTAGCCTTACGATGTGGGTTGCACGAAATACCGCTGCCCTCGCCGGAGATCTAACTATGTTCCTCTGCTTCCTGGTTGTTCTCACATCTCTTACCAAGATTATAAACACTGGAGATCCTTTTCCCAGACCTATATGGGGCTTATGGGTGCTATTTGTGTTCGGTTGCGCTTTGTGGCACGACATCAAAATCCCGTGGGAAAACAGTTTTACCATGGCCAGAATGGGGGCAGGTGGCGGCCTGTTGGGTGCGGCAATAGATTGGTTCTTAAGGGTGTTGTTCGGCAGGGTTGGAGCTATCGTGGCAATACTTTTGGGCGCATGGATAGGATTATCGCTGATCGCCAACAAATCGCCATACACACCCTTTTCTTTCATATGGATGATTTGTGTTTCCATATGGCAACAAATAGAGGGTTTCTTTGTGAATTTCTTCAGACCACACGGTGTCGAATTGGAAAGTATTGAACCTGAGCCGGTTTTGGAATCTGATACTCAGAAGAAAGAACAGCGTTCGTCTGAGCGGAAACGTGCCAAAAAAGAGCCAGGGGTCAGTAAAGAACCATCATATGCAAACACAGTGGCCGAAATTCGTGAACAGTTGCAAAGAGCAGATCAGGGTGGAAAAGAGAAACAGGAAGACGCTGCATTCCAGGTGCCAGTGGAACAATTGTCCCTTGGTGACGAGGCATTTTATGAGTTTCCGCCTGTCACTATCCTTGAAAAAAGGGATGCCACCAGAACCATTACGCCTAAACAAGTTGATGAAACAGCCAAGAGGATCGAAAAAACCCTGCTTTCTTTTGGGGTGGCGGCGAAAGTTGTAAACGTGACGCAAGGTCCTACAGTAACTAGATTCGAAGTGCAGCCGGGGCCCGGCGTCAAAGTATCAAATATAGTCAATTTATCTCAAGATTTGGCATTGGCTTTAGCAGCACAGGATATACGTATAGAAGCTCCCATTCCTGGCAAATCGGCTATAGGGATTGAGGTTCCCAACAAGAGCGTTTCGATAGTACCTTTAAGAGAGATAATTGAGACAAGGGAGTTTAGGGATAGCCGTTCCCCGCTTACAATTGCCTTAGGCAAAGACATCTCAGGACGCCCCGTAATAACTAGCCTTGAAAAATGTGTGCATCTGCTTATAGCAGGCGCTACAGGTTCTGGTAAGAGCGTTTGCATCAACTCAATTATCGCCAGCATATTGTTTAAGGCCCGTCCTGACCAAGTTAAGTTGTTGTTAATCGATCCCAAAAGGGTAGAACTGTCTGCCTGGTCTCATATACCCCATCTAATTTCACCAGTAGTAACAGACCCTAAGAAAGCAGCAGCTGCTCTTAGGTGGGCGGTAAAGGAGATGGAGTCCAGGTACGAGAGATTCACTAAAGTAGGCACCAGGGATATTGATAGGTATAACGAAATATCTAAAGTCCCAGGCCAAGTTAAACCTGCGCTGCCTTACATTGTGATTATAATCGATGAGCTTTCGGATCTTATGATAGCGGCACCTGCTGAAGTAGAAGATGCCATATTCAGGCTTGCCCAGATGGCAAGAGCGTCAGGTATTTACCTAGTAGTGGCTACTCAGAGACCATCTGTAGACGTTATTACAGGCACTATAAAGGTAAACATACCTTCTAGGATCGCGTTCGCAGTTGCATCTCAGGTTGATTCTAGAACTATTCTGGATATAGGAGGCGCCGAAAAACTTTTAGGTAGAGGCGATATGTTGTTTTTCCCAGTTGGCGCCACGAAACCCATACGAGCCCAGGGTGCCTATATTTCAGAATCAGAAATAGATAAGCTGGTGGCTTTTGCTTCAAGTCAGGCAGAACCACAATTTGCTGCCGGCGTTCTGTCAATGCCGGAATCCTCAAAAGTAGAGATTGAGATGCAAGAAGATCCCCTTTTTCCTCAAGCGGTCCGAATAGTGGTCGAAGCCAAACAGGCGTCAGTATCTTTGCTCCAAAGAAGACTGCCTATTGGATACTCGAGAGCTGCCCGGCTAATCGACGCCATGGAACTGAAAGGGTTTATAGGTCCTTACGAAGGATCCAAGCCACGGGAGGTTAAATTATCCATGAGCGAGTATTTGCGCTTATTTGAGGATCACAACCATGGCAACTATGGCGAGAGTTCAAATGAATCTACAGAGGCAACTGAATCATAAACAAGTGCTATCAAGCCTCCCCAATTGCCCTTATAAATTCCAAGGGACACACTAATCTAGAGGTTCCGTAGAAAGGCGTCCCAGACTCCCACAAAGCTTGAAATATTTGATTCTCGGTAAGGGTAGGATTTACCTGAAAACCAAGGGTTACGAGTCCTGCTACATATGCAGTAGACCAATCCAAAATACCCGAACCATAATATGTGTATTGTTGAGGCCCATGACTATTGGGCACAGCAATGAAATCTGAAGGAGCCGCAAGGAGATCACTGGGTTCAGACATGATTGACTCGAGCCAATCATTGAATTCTATATAGTCACTATACACATATGCGATATACAGAAAAGTGTTTATGGCTTCAGCTTGGATAGAATTAAGTTCTTCCATATCCGTAAGGAGTTTTTTTAGAATCTCTATTGCCTCGTCCCATGAATTGGCGTTGTGAGACTGAAGCGAATCTCCAATTTGCTTTTTTGCTAAAGTCCATGACCACACTTGGTAATTATCCGGTTCGTCTCTGTTCATTGTAGGAGGGCATCCACTTCCTGTAATAGGAAGCGAGGTTTGCATTCCAGGGTATAACACAACAATGTTTTCTGCCTTGGCTTTGTTTAAAGCGTCTGCTAATCCTTTTACTGGTCCTTCAGGGTCTGCGGCAATCTGTAACGGATCGGGCCCTAAAGCAAGTAGGACCAGTCGTATCTTTTCTTCCTCAGGGAGGGTTTTCTGAAAATCCAATAGTTTCTCCATAGCCTTTTTGTAACCATCATATGGGTCTTCATCATCAGAAACTGCAAAATAGTACAACGTGGCGTCAGGCGCAACACCGCTACTACCGCCAACTATGCCCGCTAGTGCAGAGCCATGGGAACTTAGTTCCTCTTCATGCGTGGAAGAAGACGAGACTTCAAAATAATTCAGGTTGTCTTGAAACGCCTCATGCTCCTTTAACATGGTTCTGTCGATTATAGCTACTGATATTCCTTTGCCGGTTACTCCATTCTGATGCAACTCAGACAGGCCGAGCCCCAAGTACTTACCGCTTTCCATAACTTGGTTAGCTAGTAACTGCAACGAATTATCCTCGGTTTCGGGCCATTTGGTTGATGTATCGAAGGTAAACGTATATAGAATTTCTGAAATGTTCTCTATCTTCATATCTGACAAGTCAGCGCCAGTGAAGTCAGCAAATGTAAAAGACTCAATAATAGGTGCAGGAATGTCTGCAAACGGGCTATCATTACCATGCCCCGAACTGAAGTACATAAGGATTCCTGCAATGGAACCAAGTATCATGACTATAACTAAGAGAAGCACTACTGTTTTTTTCAAATGCCTTCCTCCAGTGCGAATTATAGCATTATAGCTAAGTCTTAACCCAAGGCTAGACTGGCAATAACACCTAAGATACCAACGATCCAGCAATAGTGCGAAAACTTGTACAACTCTCCTTTTCGTATAGTGCGAAACAAGACTGCAAGGGCTATCATTCCTACTCCAAATGAAATGGTTCCCCCTAGTAAGGCCATAGGCTCAAACACTGGCTTTTGGGTTTTTACAGCCTGCATTATGTCCAAAAAGGCTGCCCCAAACACTGCAGGTAACGAAAGCAAAAACGAAAATATGGCCGAGTCTTCTCTGGACATGCCAGTTAATAGTCCTGCGGTGATAGTAGTCCCAGATCTAGATATGCCCGGTATGATCGCTATGGCCTGCGAAACACCTACAATTAAGGATTTTGGAAAAGTAACTGTGTCTAGAGGGAAATCCTGAGTAGATAACTTCGTAGCAGCGCTTGTAGGTTTCACGCTTGGCGTTGATTTTGA
>DGFF01000019.1:26910-32024 GCA_002391545.1 Candidatus Fermentithermobacillaceae bacterium UBA3907
TAGGACGAAATATTCCCTTAATAAGCCAGGAAATGTTTTTGCGCAGCATTACCACGGTTGCAAACGCGGTACCTACGTGTACCCAAATCGCAAACGTAAGTCCCGGACTAGGAAGTCCAATAAGCTTAGATCCTAGAATTAGATGACCTGAACTTGACACAGGCAGGAACTCGGTTAGACCTTGAATGATGCTTAGTACAACTACCTGCCACAAATCCATGTAAGATCACATCCGATACGCATAATGTGGCGCTAAAAGCGCCGTGCCACAATTAGTACATTTCAAGAATTTCTTCAGCGATGTTTACGGCATGGTCTCCGATTCTTTCTAAGTGAGTCAGAACATCAAGATATATCACTCCAGATGCTGGATAGCATATTCCTTGGTTCAACCTTCTTATGTGCTTGGCTCTCAAATCTCTTTCCATTTGATCTAAGGCGTCGTCCAAGGTGATTATGGACGACGCTTTGGTCTTATCTTTGCTTTTCAAGGCATCAATCACAGTTTCTACCGACTCTAACACTTTCGAGGTCATTTCGTCCAGTTCCCTGACTGCCTCATCAGAAAAGGGTAAATTGTTTTCATATCTATATTCAGCCAGTTCTACCAGGGAAACTGCATGGTCTCCGATTCTTTCCAAATCCGCACATATACTTATCACAGATGTCAGAATTTGCGCTTGGCTTTCGTTTACACTCTGTTGAGAGATTTTAGCCACATAGTAGTTTATGGCTTCTTCAAGCTCGTCTATAATCTCTTCGATGTCATAGAAACGCTTTTTATCTTTTGTTTCATCACCTTTGAATATATCTATGGCAGTTTTCAGATTCTCATAGCAAAGATCCGCCATCCTAGCTACTTCCTTCTCAGTTTGCATAACGGCCATAAAAGGTGTGGAAATCAATCTAGGATCTAAGTATATGGGACCATGCTCTATTTCCAGATCCTCTCCTTTGAGGATTTTGCAAACAAGAGACTCAAACTGACGAACAAATGGCAGCAATATCAAAGTGGTAACTACATTGAACATAGTGTGAGCGTTAGCTATTTGTCTTGACACCTGAGGGCTTGACATAACCACTAGATTTTCAAAGGGCCCAAGCAAAGGTAGTAATATGATAAGGCCTGCAATGTTAAACAAAAGGTGCGACAGAGCGGTACGACGCGCTGTCAGAGATGTTCCAATGGAAGCTATTAGGGCGGTTGAAGTAGTTCCAATATTAGATCCTAACAGAATTGGAACTGCCGCCTGCAGACTTATAATGCCTCTAGCCGCCATTGTGACTAAAATGCCTGTAACGGCAGATGATGATTGTAAAATAACTGTAATAACTATCCCTACCAGAATCCCGATGAAAGGATGTTTTTCTCCAGTAGTTATGAGATTAAGAAAAGGCGGATAAGTCTTAAGGGGATCAAGAGCATTTCCTACAATGGTTAACCCTAAAAATAACATTCCAAAGCCGATCAAGCATTCAGCAATACCCTTAATTCCTCTCTTTTTCCCAAGCAATGAAAGCAGCATTCCAATAGCTATTGCAGGAAGGGCAACTTTCTCAAGCTTAAAGGCTACCAGTTGGGCAGTGATGGTAGTCCCAATATTGGCGCCCATAATCACTCCAATTGCTTGATCCAAACGCATGAGTCCGGCATTTACAAAACTTACACACATGACTGTAGTAGCAGCCGATGATTGTATAACTGCTGTGACAATGAACCCAGCTGCAGCGCTTGCCAAAGGATTTACTGTCAGTACCTCGAGAATGTGGCGCATTTTGTCTCCGGCTGCCTTTTGTAAACCATCACTCATCTTTCCCATTCCATAGATAAACAGCCCGACACCACCTAGAGCGTTAAGAACCATTGCTATATTCAAATATCAATCACCTCCCTGTACGTATGTAGCTAACTATGCAAGCAAAACCATGATAACATAACAAAAGTAGATTCGGTATTACCTATTCATACGGGGGTGCAAGAATAATGTGGAAAGAATTTGAAGAGTACACAAATGAGCTAGTAAAAGATAACCACGTACCTGGGGCCGCTGTTGCAATATCCGAAAACAACGAAATCATATATGCTAAAGGTTTTGGGGTTCGAGACGTAAATGCAAATGAACCGGTAGACCCTTGTACTATATTTGGAATCGCTTCAGTTAGCAAGTCTTTTGCTGCGCTGGCTATTATGGAACTACAAGATAAAGGGATGCTGAGCGTAGACGATCCAGTAGTAAAATATATTCCCCAATGGCGGATTTCAGGTGTCGATGACATGAGTGATATCAAAATCAGTCACCTTTTGTCCCACACCACTGGGGTACCTCCCATGAAAAGACGAGAAGAACTGGTCAAATTTACTGAACATTTGGAGGTGTTTGAAACAGAGCAACTGGAACTTCTAGGGAGGCCAGGAGAATATCTGAGCTACTGCAATGACACTTTTCTGCTCTTAGGTCTGATCATTCAGGATCTTACAGGGAAACTTTTCACCCGTCACATGACAGTAGAGATCCTAGACAAGCTGGAAATGAATCGATCCACTTACAGTCTTGAGGATCTTAGAAAATTCGATAACGTGTCTGTGCCATACGTCTACAACGAGCAAACATGTTCATTGGAACAAGTGCCCTGGCCCCAACTTGGTAATTATGAAGTAGGCGGCGGCATACGTTCCAACGTACTAGATCTTATGAGCTATTCTCGGGTGTATCTGAATTCGGGAACATTCAAAGGCAAATCTATAGTATCCCCTGAGGCGATACAAAGGATGTTACAGCCTGTTTATAAAATAGGGAGAAATACCTATTACTGTTACGCACTAAAAGTAACCCCAGATTACGAAGGGGTGACCTTAGTTGAGCATGGTGGTAGTCAGCCGGGCGTGTCATCAAACTTTGGTTTTGTGCCAGAAACAAACCTTTCAGTAGCAGTCCTTACCAACGTTTCTGACGCACCTTCAGACAGAATTTGGTTGGCTGCTGTAAATGCTTACCTTGGATTGCCCTTAGACAAACAACGAAGTTACGAACCTGAATATGACATGGATCCAAAAGACATGAAAAAATTTTGCGGCACGTACCAATGTGACGAAGGAAGCAAGTTCACTATTTCCTATGACCAGGAAAAATTGAAGATAACCATCAACAATCATGAATACGACCTTAGACCTAGCTCGGAGAACACCCTTGTTTTCTACAGAAAAGGTTCAGAAGAGGTGGTAAGATTTTATTTCGATGAATCAGGTTTGCCTTGGGCTGCATTTTTCGGCCTAAGAATGCTTAGGAAGGTCAGAGACTAGAAATTGCGTTCGGGCATGGATTGCTAACTGCCATGCCCGAATCTTATCTCATTTGTCATCTCAGGTATCTTAGTATCCTTAATCCGTTAAACGTGACAACTACGGCAGCTCCTGAATCCACTAGTACCGCTAACCAAAGGGGCAAAGTTCCTGCAAACACTGCGACCAAGGCTAACAACTTTACAGCCACGGAAAAGGAGATGTTCTGGGTAATCAGACCTGTAGATTGTTTGGCTATGTCGATTGCTGTTGGAATCATGAGTAAATCCGGTCGCATCAATACTACATCTGCAGTTTCGAGGGTGATGTCCGTTCCACTCCCCATGGCTATCCCTACGGTTGCCTCAGCTAAAGAAGGTGCATCGTTTATTCCGTCTCCCACCATAGCTACGTAATCCCATTCCCTTTTCAGTTCCTCGATCAAATCTACTTTCTCATAAGGTAAAAGCCCTGCGTAAACTTGTGAAATCCCAACTTCGGCAGCCACTGCTGCCGCAGTCTTAGCATCATCTCCGCTTATCATAATAGTCTCTATGCCTCGTTGATGTAGCTGGGAGATTGCCTCTGGAGCTTCAGGACGAATCTGGTCTGAAAGCACTAGCATACCCAAAATGTCACTTTCAACTCCTACATACACCACTGTCTTACCCTTTTCTTTAAACCGGTCTGCCTCCGATTTGATTAACATAGGTATTTCAATTCCCTGTTCCGAAAATAGGTTTTCATTACCTGCTAGGATGGTACGATCAGAAGATATAGCAATAGCTCCTTTTCCTGGAATTGCCTTAAACTCGTCAGGAAAATCCACTTCAATCTCTCTCTTTTGTGCTTCTTCTACAATGGCTTTGGCTAATGGGTGTTCAGATGTACATTCTACAGTAGCGGCGTTAAAGAGCAATGATTCAACAGTTTCTTTACCTAAAGGTAGAATTTGTTCTACCACTACTTTGTTTTGAGTGATGGTGCCTGTTTTATCCAAAGCAACTGCCCTTATTCGTCCAAGCTGCTCAAGATGAATTCCACCTTTCACCAAAATACCATCCCTAGCTGCCCTGGTAATAGATGCTACTACCGTCACCGGTGTCGAGATAACCAGAGAACACGGACAAGATACGATTAACACTGTTAAGCTTCGGTATATCCAGGGTCTAAATTCTTGCCTAAAAACCACAGGTACCAAGACTGCAAGAATTAAAGAAAGTGCCAACATGAGAGGGGTCCAGATTCTAGCGAATCTGTCTACTATCTTTTGAGACTCCGCTTTTTTGGACTGGGCCTCTTCGATCATTTCGATTATGTGGGCCAAAGTAGTATCATAAGAAGGTTTGGTCACACAGACCTCTAACGAACCTTCTAAGTTAAAACTCCCGGCAAACACTATGCTTCCTTCTTCCTTATCGACAGGCATAGATTCGCCGCTAATTACCGATTCATCTACGTGAGAACGTCCTGATAAAACCTGGCCATCTACTGGCACTTTTTCGCCAGGAAGAACATAAACAATGTCGCCTGGGGAAATTCTCTCAGCAGGTATCTCCATCAAAACATCGCCACTTTTTATTCGTGCTGTCATAGGTGCGAGCTCCATCATTTCTCTAATAGATTTCCTGCTTCTATCTTCGGCCCTTTCCTCCAAATACTCCCCTATACTAAATAGGGTGAGAACTGCAGCTGCCTCGCCAAATTCCCCTAAAATTACCGCCCCTATCCCCGCCACCGTCGTCAAAAAGTTGATATCTAGACCATGGCCTGATAGAAGAGTTTTCAAGCCTTCTTTGGCTACAGGATAACCTGCTATAACTGTAGCGGCGAG
>DGFF01000117.1 GCA_002391545.1 Candidatus Fermentithermobacillaceae bacterium UBA3907
GGCATGCTCATTACGGCTATGGCCATGGTAGGCCTGTAGGCGGATGGTGCTGCTGCAGAAGGGCATGGCATCCTCACTGTTGTTGGGGTTTTCACCCTGCAGAGGCTTGGTGCTGCCATGAGTGGGCTTGGGAGATTCCCGAGGAATACGAGATGTGTTATCCCCACTACAAAGGAGGCCACGCTAAGCCGAAAAAGGGCGAATATGGTTGGAAGTATGAAGAAGAGTGCTGTCACGATTACGAAACCAAGCATGAACATAAGCACAGAAAGCCCAGGTATGAGGATATAGAATGCTGCGAGGAACACGAGGAAGAGTGCTGTGAGGAAACTGAAACTTCCTGTGAAGGCGAGCATGTAGAAGGCAGACCCGAAGAAGGCGAATGCGGTCGAGAAGAAAAAGAGAAATGTCATGACGAAGTTCATGAGTGTGCTTGCGAGGAGGAAGAATCTGGAGAAGAACCCGAAAGGGAATAGAAATCAGATTAACGAGAGTTCAAAGGTAAAAGGCAAAATGAAAGTGATAATGTAAAAACACGTCGGTCACTTGGCGATCGACGTGTTACATTTTACCTGTATTTATTCTTTTACTTAAGCGATAGGATCTGGCTTGGGCAAAGGCCATCTGTCAGTTCAGAAGGTCGTACGCCCACTTGGCCACCTTTCCAATGGCATCATCGCCTTTTTGGACATCGTCTAGATTTTGAGATAGGCAGACGATCACGAATTTTCCCTTGGGTCCAGTTATTATTCCTGCGTCATGGGTTACGCCTGTTACTTCTCCAGTTTTGTGAGCGCAGATTGCATCCTTCGGCAAATACCTGGGCAGTTTCTGGTTGTACTGTTGACGGGATAGGATATCTATCATTGTGTCACAGTCTCCAGGATTTTCAATTGTTCGTTGAGCAAGGCCTTTTAGGAGCAAACCTATATCCTCGGCAGTTATGGTGTTGTACGGTCCGCCAGGCTTGGGCTTCATAAGGTGGGCCTCTAGTCTCGATCCCACGCATCCTTTTTGGGTTATGTATTCATTGATTTTTTCGATGCTAACGCAATCTATGACGAGATTAGTAGCTGTGTTGTCGCTCACTACGATCATTAGATTTATAGCATCGAGCAGGGTCAACCCAAGTCCAGCGTGGAGTTCCTTAAGCACTCCTGAACCGCCTACTTTGTCCTGGATGGTCATGGTAATTACATCGTCTAGCCGTAAAGAACCGGTTCTTGCATGGTTAAAGGCTGCCATCATTATTGGGATTTTGATGACAGATGCTGCGGTGAAAGGCGAGTCGGCGTTCAGTCTTAAGAAGCCTTTGCCATCTAGGGATTCGATGACGATGGCCCATTGACCTTCTGTAGATTCGAGTATGTGGAGGAGCTCAGATTCCAGGCCGCTGAAGACTCCTTCAGATGTTACTGTATTTGTCATGTTATAGCCCCCAGTTTACTGTGTAGGTTTAGATAAGTATAGCATTGAGAGGGAGTGGAACGTTGACTGAGATTCAAATTGCGTTTGGCTTATTGGTGAATTATGCTGATTTGAGTTTTCTATCCATCGAATCCGTTTTTGTTGGTGGTAGTCATCTCCGATCTTGTTGCATAGGCAAAGGGTTGGAGTACGTTAGTACGGAGTTAGGGTCGAGAGAACTGCGTGCTTTGAGGTTTCATTGCCAGTGGGAGGTTAGAAAGTGTGTGTGTACGAGAACATTGGGCTAAAAAGGTTTTGAATATGCGTAGTAATCATTCCTGAACTGTTTGTTACTTGCCGATGCTGTGACTGGTTGCGATTCTTTGGTGTCATGATGGCCTGCACATTGGATGAGTTTTGCCGAATGTAGGATTATCCGAATATTCAGTTGATATTGTAGGAATATATACAGTTAAAGTGATGGAGACATGAATAGACGGCTACATTTAAACGATGTGAAAGAGCAAGTGCTAGCCGGGTTGCAGTGGTGAGTCCAATTGTTTTTCAGACTAAGAGTGAGATGTAGAAATAATGATTGACTAATGGTTTATGCTGTTGTATTCTGATCCTGAAAAATCGGCATTTACCTTCTAGGATAAGGTTTGATCGGTGGCCTTCTTATGTCCTCCCTGACCAATGGTGTTTGACTAGGCAACTACAAGGTTTGTTGATGACCAATCTCATGAATCCCTTAGTAAGAGCGTAGTCGGTAGTTGGATGAAACCAGGGTTTTAAATGTGGTAGGACGCTATGCTAAGAGTTGGCAGTCTTGGTTGCATCTAGGTTCACAAGATATGTACGTGTACCAGTTAATTCTAGGGAGACGATGATACGCGTCTATATTCTGGGCACCTTAAGGCGCGCGGAGTTAGTGGTGCAACCGGCCCTCCAGATTGGAGGGTAAAGAATGAAGAAAAGTACGAAGTTCAGATTGGCAGTGTTGTTGGCGTCGGCGATGGTTTTGGGTGTCTGCAGTGGGGTGTTGGGCGAGGTAGAGTACGTGGCTGGTGAGTCTTCGGATGGTGGGATTCCGCCTGAAGTGAGAGAAGGTCCTTACGATCCAATTATCGATGGGTGCGAAACCGTGACTTATGGACCACCGGCGAAATATGAAGACTATGAATTGTTAGACGGGGCTATACGAGGAAAGGTGTACCAGGTTGACTATTCGGGTACGAGCGATCCCTTTGGGAAACATATGTACTTTTCTTGGGAGGCAACAGAGAATGTGACAGTTGTCTACGTTTTTGTGCGCAGTTCAAACTGTGGGAATTTGTATGATTACCGAGGTTATGGTCAAAGTAGTGATTCTAATCTACATGCTCCAGTGAAGGGCTTTAAGATAGACGATATACAGCACATCACTTTTTATTACACGATAGAGGAACCACAGGAGCCAGGAGAGCCCGAGGAACCAGAAGAGCCTGAGGAGCCAGAAGAGCCTGAGGAGCCAGAAGCTGTCTCTTATACACATCTGACGCTGCCGATGAAGAGGATAGGGTA
>DGFF01000075.1:0-21485 GCA_002391545.1 Candidatus Fermentithermobacillaceae bacterium UBA3907
CACGAAACGAGCGCAATCCCGGAGAATACCGCTATCAGCAAGTATGAATGAGGAGGATTTGCCTTTCCTTCATTGCGATTCAAGAAACTGAACACAATGCCAGGAATGGCACCCATAAGTGCAGCACACAAAGTGAAATGGGGCATATACCCCAGTCCCATAGGGCTAAGGAAAAAGCCTACGACGTCGGAAACTGCCCCGGCTATCGCTCCATACTTAGGGCCTAATATGATACCTGCCATGATGTTAGGAAGGGCGCCAAAACCTATACGGATTGCCTCAACGTTTCCAATTACTAACCGGAAGGATGCAAACCTGGTCAAAATCACAGATAAGCCTGCCAACAAACCAGTCATAACGAGAGAACGAGTGCGTGCCATAGATAGATTTCCTCCAATCAGTTATCTGTAACGAATAATACACTTGATAGGTTACATTAGCAAGACTATCACTTGCGCAAACTCGCTTCCTAATGGTAGAATCGAGTTGCAGAGGGTAGGAACGAGTCAATACACCCTGCTGTGTACGTGAATCACGGTGAAGCTTGAGCCCAACACCGTGAGAAAGGGAGCCTGAACTCTCGTGGGTGGAGCGCAGGTCGCTTCGAGCGAAAGCGCAGATACCCAGAGGAGGGCACCCACCTGCTGAGGGCAGGTTCATGCCTTCCGGGTTCACGGCATGGCGGGGTCTAAAATATCTAGACCCCTTTCATGCGGTATGTGCCGAAGTGGTGGAACAGGCAGACACGCGGTGTTCAGGGCGCCGTGGGCGTGAGCCCGTGTGGGTTCAAATCCCACCTTCGGCACCATATTTGTTAGTAAGTCCAAAATTCTCTTCGCTAAACACTTTAAATCCGTACGTCTTTAGCAGAGCTGCAAAAACTCCGTCTCCCTCTATAGTGTTTCCGCTGAATGTACCATCGTATATTAGGCCTAAGCCACATGCCGGGCTTCTGGATTTCAAGATGGCAGCATTGCATCCTGTTTGAAGACCTATGACGAGACCCCTCTTAGAACCCATACAGTAGTTCTCTGTTACTTCTTGTCCTGCACGATTCACAACCCTTGCTTTTCCTTCCAGCACAGAACTCCCGGTACCACCTGAGATCTCTGCCGGAGAACGCGGAACTGGCAAACCACCCAAAACTTCAGGACAAACCGGTACGACCTGACCCTTTTGTATTAGATCCCAAACGGTCGGATGCGATTTTGGATCTACGATAGAACCATCATATCGGCACTTGTTCCCACATAAGCAAGAGGATACAAGAAACAATTTATTCACCTCCCTTGATTATGGTATAACATCTTAGGAGGTAGAAGAGTATGGCAAAAAACAGATTCCACTCGCTTTCGGCACTAATGATCATTTTTTCTTTCGTTTTGGAGTTGGCAATCCCTTCAATTTTGGGAGCATCTATTGCATGTGCTGCACCAGAACCACCTCAAATAGAAGCAGAAAGCTATCTGCTAGCTGACTTCAAAACAGAAAGAATCCTGCTATCAAAGAACACTCAAAATCAACAGATTCCAGCTAGCCTAACCAAGATCATGACCTTGTACATAATCTTTGATGAAATATCCCATGGCAACCTCTCATTAGACGACGAAATATACATTTCGGAAAACGCTTGGAAAACTGAAGGATCCAAAATGTTCGTACTTGTAGATACTAAGGTAAAACTAGAAGATTTGATTAAAGGAATCACCGTGGCATCGGGAAACGATGCATGCGTAGCCGTAGCAGAACATATTTCAGGAAATGTGAGTTCTTTCGTAAATCGAATGAACCAACAAGCACAACTTCTAGGTTTGTCTAGCACTTATTACGTAGATCCCCATGGGCTTTCAGACGATAACAGAACTACTGCAGAAGATGTTTTCCGACTGGTAAAAGCGTACGTAACCACCTTTCCAGAGTGCATCAAGTACCACTCTCAGAAGGAATTCATATACACGCCGCCTGGCGAGCACCCTATAAAGCAGTACAACAGGAACACACTGCTTAGTTCTTACGAGGGAGTTTACGGATTGAAAACCGGTTACACGTCCAAAGCCGGCTTTAATATAGTAGTTCTGGCAGACAGAGATGGTTTCTCAACTATAGCTATTATACTAGGCGCCGCTAAGGGAAAATATTTGGAACAAGGCGAAAGGGAAAGAAATCATATGGCCACCCTTATGTTAGATTATGCGTACGATAATTTCACGTACGTTCCAATAGCCGAGCCAGCCACATCCTTAGGACGTGTCAGAGTTTGGAAAGGCAAAGGAAAATGGGCAGAAGCAATAGCTCCTAACGGCCTAGGCGCTACCGTTGAGATAGGAGAAGAAGACTTTGTTAGCTACGAAGTATTTTTCGATGAGGATTTGGAAGCCCCATTGGAAAAAGGAGCTAGAATTGGGGAAGTCATATTTACATGTGATGGGCAAGAGATAGGGAGGACGGAAATCGTCTCAAAAGAAACTGTTGACAAGGGTAATGTATTTAGGGTTATATGGGATTCGATATCGCGAACGTTATCAAAGGTATTTACGAAAACCTAGTTAGATTTCCTTTTGGAGGCAAAACACATTATGGAGACTGTTGTAGTTGCGCTGGGCGGAAATGCCATCTTGCAGAAGGGCGAAAAAGGAACTGCTGAGGATCAATTAAGAAATTTGGAAAAAACGTCTGAGCGCCTTGCATCGCTGGTTGAAAAAGGATATAGATTGGTGATTACACATGGTAACGGGCCGCAAATAGGGAACATATTGATACAAAATGAAGCAGCAAAAAACAAAGTTCCTGAAATGCCTATGGATATATGCGGCGCACAAAGTCAGGGAATGATTGGGTACATGCTTCAAATGTGTATGAGAAACGCGCTTAAGCGACGTAATCTCAACATACCGGTTGCCACTATTATCACACAAACCCTTGTAGATGCAGATGACCCTGCATTTTCTAACCCCACCAAACCGGTTGGACCCTTTTTCACCGAGGAGTGGGCGCAAGAACGTATAAGAAGCTACGGGGAAAAATGGATTGAGGACTCGGGGCGCGGCTGGCGAAGGGTGGTTCCATCTCCACAACCTATTTCTATCATCGAGTGGCCATCGATCAAAACCCTTGTCGAGGAAGGCCAGATCGTCATATCTACCGGCGGTGGAGGAATCCCAGTTGTTCAAGACAAAGATGGGTTTTTGCATGGCGTTGAAGCAGTGATCGACAAAGACCTAGGAGCAGAAAAACTTGCAACCATGTTGGGTGCCGACAAGTTAGTAATACTCACAGACGTAGAAAGCGCTGCTCTCAATTACAGCACGCCAGGCCACCGCATATGGCTCAATGAAATCACCGTTGACGAACTATCTGAATTCCTGAGCCAAGGCCATTTTCTACCTGGAAGCATGGCTCCTAAAGTTGAAGCAGCAATGCGTTTCATTCAGAATGGAGGAGAATTAGCAGTCATCGCCTCCCTTGACAAAGTAGAAGAAGCTGTACAAGGGAGGGCAGGGACTAGGCTTAAACGCTCCTTATCCGACTCTTAAATCTTAGATGAGAGGTGCTCTAACCAAAGACCCCTGCCCTAATAATTAAAACCCTCCTTTACACGAGGGTTTTAATTATCTCGTCACGATTTCCCGGTAAAAGACTAATTGGAGGTACTTCCGCTAAGACATAGCAGCCAGGGTCAAGGGTCATGGAAGCCCTAGCTGCAGATACCATAACTTGTGCCGTGGCCGAAGGATTGCTAATCTTCATACGCAATTCTAACAGTTGATTGTGCCCAGTGCCTGAACTTCCTATCCTTTGTAGGTGCACTCCATGAGCCATAACCTTAACTTTGTCTACATCATCTACTATTTCGACTCTAGTCACATCGTTCGCAAAGTACGAATCCTTCTTTATCTCTGCGGCAACTTGCTCAAAATCTTGTTCGTCGTCTATTTCAACAAAAACATCCCTAAAGTGCTGTCCATAGCCTGCAGGGAGAGTAAAAGAAACTGCGTCTTTCACGCCTGGAATTCCCCGCGCGGCCACGCTATGTCCCATGCTCATTCCTGGGCCAAAGTTGGTATAAGTTACACCATGGGGCGCTATAGCCTGAAACAGAATCCGAATCACTGAATCGCTTCCAGGATCCCATCCTGCTCCAATCACTGATACCGTACCTGAGGATTTCGCACAAGCGCCTAGTTCATTTTTCAAAGAAAGCATGCAGTCTCCATGGATATCATATCCGTCTACGGTGTTTATCCCTTTCTCAAGGTATGATGGAGCCACACTTGGAACTAACCGAGAAGGAATAGTAAGTATAGCCACGTCTACTTCTTCGCCAAGTTCTCCAAGGTCTCTAACCAAGGGAACCCCAGGAGCCTTTACATCACAGACCTCAACTACACCAACAAGATGCATGTCGGAAGCTTGTTTCACGCATTCTACCGCCTCTTTGCCCACGTTGCCGTATCCTACCACGCACACTCTGATTTTACCCATACTTGAGGACCTCCGATTGCTAACTTTTTGTCTAACAAAATAAATTGTCCGGAAAACCGAACAGCCACGCTATTGTTTCTGCACCATCCACATTTTTTCCTTCTCCATCCTGAAGGAAAAAACCGTTTTGACCTAGAAAGATGATAAAATGCTATAGACATGATACACCTAGTCCAAATATGCGAAATACCGAAAGGAGCCGGTGTTCTTGATCGATTTCTTTCTTAAGCCATGGGTAGGCCCTGTAATAGCCGGTATAGGATTGGTTGTTTCTATTATAGATCAAACCGGAGCCATCAATACACGGTTGGGCGACACGCTACTCATTATCGGGGTAGCCGCGGCCATAGGTTCTTACTTCACACATAGAGAGGAATAACTCTCATTTGACATCTAAAATCCCAGACACATCTGTAGGCATCTGCAATTCAGGAGTGAGGTTCAACTCCTTCAGCTTTTGGTAGAACGTAGTTCTACCTATTTTCAGGATTTTCATGGCCTTAGTATGATTGCCGTTGCAATATCTTATAGCCTGTAGTATGGCATTCCTCTCTGCATCCTTTCGCGCTTCCTCCAAAGTTAGTGGGAATACTGTAGGAATCTCCACAATTCCTGAAAAGTCATCGGCTTGAATTACAGGAGGCATATAGCTTAAGTCAATTATTCCGTCATCTGTTAGCACTGCTGCTCTCTCTAACACATTTTCAAGCTCCCTCACATTGCCTGGCCACGAATACGACAGCAAAGCATGCAAACAATCTTCAGTGATTCTAAGTCGTTTATCGTACATCGCTGAGAAGGTCTGAAGGTAAGTCTCTACGAGCTCGATTATATCCTCTGGTCTCTCTCTCAAAGGAGGGATCTCAACAGAAAACACGTTTAGGCGATAATAAAGATCCTCTCTAAAATATCCCCGTTTTACAAGTTCCGATAAGTTCCGGTTAGTAGCAGCAATAATTCTGACGTCGACTTTGGAATCTGAATGAGATCCGTAGGAACCAACTGTACCTTCTTCTATAACATGGAGCAATTTGGCCTGGCAAGCCAAATCCAGTTCGGCAATTTCATCGAGAAACAAAGTGCCACCTGACGCTTGGTGGATCTTACCTTTCTTAGGTCCTCTTAACACCCCAGTTAAAGAAGGAGGAGTATATCCAAAAAGCTCACTCTCCATGAGAGAAGGGGGAGTCGCGGCGCAATTCATGACTACAAAGGGGCCCTTGTTCCTAGGCGAAGCCTGATGGATAGCCCGGGCGAATACGCCTTTACCGGTACCACTTTCCCCAACAAGAAGCACATTGCACTTTGTAGGAGCAATTTTTTCACACAGTGATATACAATGGCGTATAGATTCGCTGCGCCCAAGGATCCTTGAAAAAGCAGGATGAGCCGAAGGCGATTTGCCAAGTTTCATACGTAAAAGAGAAGCATAACTGGCTATCCCATCGATCTTTTCTTCCAGTTCTTTCACTTCGACCACATCTGTGAGTAGAACACACACAAGTTTGTGCGAGATTCCATCATAGTTAATCGGGGTAACCGCATATCTTAACGGTATACCGTTTATGAAACCTTCTTTGGGCCCTATGTGAGGTACCTCGCCTGAAAACACCCTTATTATGTCTGAACTATCTAGCCCCTCGGGACATATTTTCCACAATTTCTCCCCTACAATCTCCATTGAAGGCATTCCAGGCTCTTTTGCCCTGAATTCATTGCCCGTCAGTATAGATTTTGCCGATTCTCCTCTGGCAGTATAGCCGAGGGTCTGGTAAAACTTCACCGCTAGAGTTTCTGGATCGCAAATTACCATATGGGCTATGGATATCCTGTAGTCAAAATCGAATCTCTCATTATCCACTGTGATAACTGCCTTTTTATCCGTGCTCTGTAGTCTAGCAGAAAGCTTATGAGTCATGCCGTCTTTCCCAGGCCATAGCCGATCTACGCTTAGAGGTTCTGCAGACGGTTGACTTCTGTTTGCAAAAACTGCGGAACCAGGCGGCCCATTGTAGACACCTATGGCAACCAATGCGTCTCCAGGCATAATTTTCGACTCTGCAGAAATCCCAATCACAGATAAATCTCTAGGAGTCAAACCTCCATCATCAGCGCCTAGAGCGCTGTTCACTAGAATCACAATATCTCCGGCAGAAATGCTACCTGCAGGGTGCCCTGGACCGTAGGACTCTCCAAGACCAAGCAAGGCCAGAGCCGTCCGGTTTGCCAAAAGTATTTCTCCATCTTCTTGCACTACGATAACGCCTTCGCGAAGGACATCAAAAATGCTTTCTAGCAAACTATCATTAGAATTCATACAACTTACTCCCATCGTAATCTTATTTGAATAAAATACCTATAAAACACAAACAGGGTTGGTAAACGCTTATTTAATTATTTTCAACGAATAGTGCGAAAATTCCTTTTAGTAAGATGAAATTATGTGGTTTCATTTTAAAAGGGAGACCCGATTTAAGCCCTGGGAACCACCCTTAAAACTAAGGATCCAAGCAGTTGACACTCACCATATACAGGGTTATAGTATACATTGCTGATCTACATTTGAGTGTCGGGATGGCGGAACAGGCAGACGCGTACGTTTGAGGGGCGTATGGGTAATCCCGTGCGGGTTCGATTCCCGCTCCCGACACCATCTATAAATTTGAGGATAAGTCTCAAAATTAAGACCTAGTAAAGACGATGAAGAGGACGAGTAGGTGGATACTGGTAACAGAGAGTCTACGACAGGTGGAAAGTAGGCACTAAGGTCCTTCCGAATATCACCTCTGAGTTGGTAGCTGAAACTTAGAGTAGGTTAATCCGTCTCGCTCACGTTACAAAGCGTTCAAGTGGATCGTATGAGTTGTACGATCAAGGTGGGTGGTACCACGGCAGCAGTCGTCCCAATTGGGACGTTTTTCATTTGTTAGATGATTATAGAAAAGTGGAACCGGAGGAGAAAGTCATGGCATATTTTAAAGAAATTAACCCTAAGAGATCTATTGTGAACACAGAAAACACCATTTTAGAATATTGGAATGAAAAAGACATACCAGACAAAAGTGTGTCTATAAGAACAGGTAGTCCCCAATTTGTTTTCTATGAGGGGCCTCCTACTGCTAATGGCTTGCCCGGTATACACCATGTTTTATCCAGAACCCTTAAGGACGCAGTTTGCCGTTACAAGACTATGAAAGGTTACCAGGTTAAGCGTAAGGCAGGATGGGATACCCATGGGCTTCCTGTAGAGATTGAAGTGGAAAAACAGCTGGGCATTTCGTCAAAGCAAGAGATTGAAGAATATGGCATAGCAGCTTTCAATGAAAAGTGTCGGGAATCTGTATTCGCCTATGAACGACAATGGCGGAAACTAACAGAGAGAATAGGATACTGGATAGATATGGATAATCCATACATTACTCTTGATAATGACTACATTGAAACGGTATGGTGGATACTAAAACGGTTCTTTGACGAAGGTTTGATATACGAGAGTTACAAGGTACTACCTTATTGTCCGCGTTGCGGAACCCCTCTAGCATCACACGAAGTAGCTCAAGGGTACATAGAGGAGACTGTAGACTCTATATATGTGACTTTCAAGATCAAAGGAAAAGAAAACGAATATCTAATAGTGTGGACTACCACGCCTTGGACGTTACCTTCAAATGTAGGGGTAGCTGTTAATCCTGGAGCTACCTATGTGAAAGTTTTTCACCAAGGGAACGTGTACTACGTAGCTAAAGATCGTGTTTCCGACTTATTCGAGGAAGATTATCAAATAATCGAGGAGTTTCTCGGTAAGGATATGGAATATTTAGAGTATGAGCAGCTGTTTCCTTTTGTGGTACCTGAGTGTAGAAGTTTCATAGTAACCTGTGCCAACTACGTTTCAACATTAGAAGGAACAGGCCTTGTGCATATAGCACCCGCTTATGGTGAGGAAGACTACAAAGTTAGCCAAGAATATGGGCTGCCTATGCTCCACCTAGTCGACGAAACAGGTCGCTTTGTAGATGCCGTTACCGATTGGGCAGGTATGTTCGTAAAAGAAGCAGATAAAGAAATTATCAGGAAGCTGCGAGAAGAAGGTAAGTTGTTTAAGAGTGAGAGAATTGTCCACTCCTATCCCCACTGTTGGAGATGCGATACCCCTCTTCTTTATTACGCGAGGAAGTCATGGTACATTGCAACAACCCAATTCAAAGATAGGTTGATAGCAAACAACAAAAAGGTGAGATGGTTTCCAGAGCACGTAGGGACCGGACGTTTTGGGAATTGGCTTGAAAACCTAGTAGACTGGTCCATATCGAGGAACAGATATTGGGGAACGCCTCTCAACTTATGGCAATGCGAAGACTGCGAGGAGATAAAAGCTATTGGCTCAAGGGCGGAATTAAAGATGAACGCCATAGGAAACATCGATATAGATGGTCTAGATCTCCATAGACCTTATGTAGATGAGGTGTATCTCAAGTGCCAATGCGGAGGCCGAATGGTACGAGTACCCGAGGTAATAGACTGCTGGTTCGACTCAGGCTCTATGCCATATGCTCAATGGCATTACCCCTTCGAAAACGTGGAGGAGTTTAATAACTCATTCCCAGCGGACTTCATCTGTGAAGGGCTGGACCAGACTAGAGGTTGGTTTTATTCTCTGCTTGTAATATCAACCTTTTTGTTCGATCAGCCTGCTTTCAAAGAAGTCTTGGTAAACGACTTGGTCCTCGATAAATACGGCCAAAAGATGTCTAAATCTCGAGGCAACGCTGTGGATCCTTGGGATCTGATAAACAAGTATGGCGCTGACACTGTAAGGTGGTACCTAATGGATGTTTCTCCTCCTTGGGTTCCGATTAAGTTCGACGAAAATGCCGTTCGCGACGTATCATCCCGGTTCTTTGGGACTCTTCTCAACGTGTACGCCTTTTTCACCCTTTACGCCAATATCGACAAGATGGACCCGACTACTTTAGACGTGCCGGTCGAAGAAAGACCCGAGTTAGACCGGTGGATCATATCTCGCCTCAATAGTTTGGCCAAATCTATTGAGCAGAATATGAAAGAGTATGAACTATCCAAAATCACAAGGGATATTGGAACCTTTCTCGTAGATGAGGTTAGCAATTGGTACGTTAGAAGAAGCCGTGAGCGCTTCTGGTCAAACGAATTTGATCTGAATAAGAAATCTGCATATTTGACCCTTTACGAAGTGCTCGTGTCTCTTTCCAAACTGATGGCTCCCTTTGTACCGTTCGTGACAGAAGACATTTACCTTAATCTGACGCAAGGCAAAGCAATGGAATCTGTCCATTTTGAACTGTACCCTGAAGGTGATGATGACCTTATAGATCCCGTTCTTGAAGAAAGAATGGGACTTGTTATAACCCTGGTTTCTTTAGGTAGGTCTGTAAGGAATAAAGTTCAAATAAAAATCAGACAACCATTACGGAAAATCATGGTGAACGAGAAATATAAAGACATCTTGGGCAGCATGGAAAGTCTTATTAAAGAAGAACTTAACGTGAAAGATGTCGAATATGTAAGCGAGTTAGGGGAGTATATATCGTACGAGGTAAGACCTAATTTGCCAGTAGCAGGGCCCAAGTACGGTAGGCAGTTGCAAAACATAATCTCAGCCTTGGCCCAACTAGATGCCAATAAAGTAGTAAACACCCTAAAGTCAGAAGGAAGAGTTGTTATCGTCTTAGATGGCGAGGAGATTGAGTTAACCGAGGAAGACATAGATATCAGAATAAAGCCTCGAGAGGGGTTTGCAGTAGAGGTTGAAAACGATACTTTTGTGGTTCTAGATACAGATATCGACCATGAGCTCATGCTAGAAGGTATCGCTCGAGAACTAGTATCCAAAATCCAAAACTTACGGAAGAACGCAGGTTTTGATGTCATCGATCATATAAATATGATCCTTCGATGTGATGATACGGTTCAGGAAGCTGTAAAGAAACATATAGACTACGTGAAGGGCGATACCTTGTGCGACAATCTCATGTTTGCCGACCAAGAAATTGAGGGGGAAGTTTTGGATATAAACGGCCACAAAGTCGTTGTGAAAATCGAGCGCGTGGAAAAGTGATATAAAATCATTGACGCTAACGTGAAGTTGGATTATCATTCGTCTAGATGAAGGAAAAAGCCAGTCCTTTAATTTGGCCCGGCGAGGCAAAAAGGAGGCGAATACAATATGAGAAAAAATCTCCACTAAAAGAACACTGGTGGGGATTTTCTTTTTTCTCGTGTTTAGAACAAAATGACGCTAAAGCAAATTTCATGAAAGGAATTGAGAACATGCATTTTATCGATAAAGCCGAAATCATGGATGAGGACGGGATCAGAAGGGCTCTGGTGCGAATTGCACATGAGATCGTCGAAAGAAATAAAGGTCTAGATGATGTGGTTTTGGTTGGAATAAGGAGAAGGGGAGTACCTCTTGCTAACAGACTTGCCGAGATCCTCAAGGACAGCGAAAATGTCGAGGTACCTGTAGGCGAACTCGATATCACTTTATATAGAGATGATCTTACTCTCAAGTTCGAACAACCGCGAGTAGGTAGAACCTACCTTCCGTTTGACGTAACGGGCAAGAAAGTAGTTTTGGTAGATGATGTACTGTACACTGGCAGAACTATTCGCGCAGCTCTAGACGCAATTATGGATCACGGTAGGCCCCAATCTATACAATTGGCAGTGCTTATCGATCGTGGACATCGTGAAATCCCGATAAGAGCTGATTACGTTGGCAAGAACGTCCCAACTTCCAGAAGGGAAGAGGTTCACGTACGCCTTTCGGAAATTGACGGAATTGATCAGGTGACCATATCTGAGGAAGTAAAAGATGATTGAAAAAGTTAGTTTATTGGGAGGCATATAAAGTTGGCACTCAAAGGAAAAGATCTTTTATCTCTTCAAGAACTTAGTCAGGAAGACATGGAATTAGTGCTATCGACAGCCCGTTCTTTAAAAGAAATCCTTTCGCGTCCCATTAAAAAAGTACCTACTCTGCGGGGCAAAGTCATATGTACCTTGTTTTATGAACCATCTACTAGAACTCGAACATCATTCGAACTGGCGGCAAAATATATGTCAGCGGACACCGTTTCGATATCCGCATCAACATCCTCGGTTCAAAAAGGTGAAACGCTGGCAGATACAGCGAGAAACCTAGCCATGATGGGAATAGACCTGGTTATAATGAGACATAGCGTTTCAGGTTCGTGTCATTTCCTATCGCAAATCCTGGACATACCTGTTATAAATGCAGGAGATGGGATGCACGAACATCCTACCCAAGGGCTTCTAGATATATTTACTATCTTGGATTACAAACCAGGGATTAAGGGATTAAAAGTAGCTATACTGGGCGACATAGCCCACTCCAGAGTCGCTCGTTCCAACATATTTGGTTTGACGAAGATGGGAGCCGAAGTGGCTGTATCAGGACCTTCTACACTACTACCTCCAGAAATTGAAGCCTTGGGTGTAAAAGCATTTTGCCGTCCAGAAGAAGCTATCGAGGGAGCAGACGTAGTATACGTTCTAAGACTCCAGTTAGAACGACAGTCTAACAGCCTTTTCCCATCGAAAAGGGAATACCAAGACTTTTTCGGACTAGATCACGACCTTTTGTCTCACGCCAAGGAAGACGCAATAATTATGCATCCAGGACCCATGAACCGAGGGGTAGAAATAGCCACAGACATTGCAGATTCTCCAAGATCTGTCATTTTGGACCAAGTAACTAACGGCGTAGCAGTAAGGATGGCAGTCCTTTATCTGATTCTAGGAGGCAGAGAGTAATGGCAAACAACCTTCTCATAAAAGGCGGAAGAGTCATAGACCCCGCTGCAAAAATCGATGAAAGAATGGATTTGTTGATAGAAGAGGGGAGGATAACAAAACTTGCAGAAAACATCACTGCTGCAGACGATGTTGAGGTAATTGATGCTAGCGAAAAGATTGTGATGCCAGGCTTAATAGACATGCATACCCATTTGCGTGAACCTGGATATGAGTACAAAGAAGATATAAGAAGCGGTACAAGAGCTGCCGCAATGGGTGGTTTTACAGCAGTAGCATGCATGCCAAACACAAATCCTCCATGCGATAATGATTCTGTAGTTTTCAATATTTTGGAAATAGCTGAGAAATGTGCGTGCGTTCGAGTGTATCCAATAGGTTCTGTAACCAAGGAAAGAGCAGGCATAAACCTTTCGGAAATGGGGGAGATGAAAAGAGCGGGAGCCGTTGCGTTCTCGGATGATGGGTCACCTGTATCTACCGCTGAGGTGTTACGATGCGCACTGGAGTACCTCAAGTCTTTCGACGCAGTTCTAATCGATCACCCTGAAGATACATCGCTTTCTCAAAATGGACAAATGAACTATGGGCTCATCTCTACCATGTTAGGGTTAAAAGGAATACCTAGGGAATCGGAAGAGATAGCAGTAGCCAGGGATATACTAGTTGCCAATCTCACCCAAGGTAAGCTGCACCTTGCTCACATTTCTACCAAGGGATCCGTATCTCTTGTAAAACAAGCAAAATCCAAAGGAATAAATGTTACATGCGAAGTTACGCCTCATCATTTGGTGCTTACTGACGAAGCTGTCAGGCAGACAGGTTACAGCACAAACACAAAGATTAATCCTCCCTTAAGAACAGAGGAAGACGTAGAGTCTCTTCGTAGAGCACTCGCTGATGGCACCATAGATGTGATAGCCACAGACCACGCACCCCACCATATAGATGATAAATGGGTAGAATACGACTACGCCGCTTTCGGTATAAGCGGCTTGGAAACGGCAGTTCCCTTGATAATAGACAAATTGGTTCTGCCTGGAATAATTGACTGGATGAGAATGGCTGAAACAATGAGTCTCAATCCTGCCAGAATCTTGGGCGTACCTGGCGGCACCTTACAGGAAGGATCTGTTGCTGACATAACCATAATAGATCCTAAGCGCGAACGCGCAGTAGATCCCAGGACGTTTGAATCCAAAGGACAAAATACACCATTTACTGGCTGGAGACTTACTGGCACACCATACGCAACAATTGTTGGGGGCAAAACTGTAATGTTAGATGGGAGACTCTTGTGATGTCACAATTAGACATTCTGGATGTACCGGCTAAAGTAATATCAGTAGATCGACGTGAGGGAGATGCGTTTAGGGCGATACTTTACGCTCCTGAAATCGCATCTCGAGCTAAGCCTATGCAATTCATAAACGTAAGGGTTCAAGAATCTCTCGACCCCCTTTTAAGGCGGCCTTTCAGTCTTTCGGACGTAAACCCACATGTAGGAACTATTGAAATAACCTGGATGGTCGTAGGACGCGGAACAAAAATGATGACCCAATGGAAACCAAATCAAACTGTGCATGTACTAGGACCTTTAGGCAATGGTGTTGGACCGGATTTTTTGGAAAATAAAAGGAAGTTGATCCTGTTAGCAGGCGGAACCGGGTTTGCGCCTATACAACTGTTAGGTGTTCGTGCAAGGGAAAAGGGTGTAGATACTATCTTAATCTACGGTGCAAAATCGAGACACCTGCTCATGAATACAGATCGCTTGAAAGAAGTAGGCTGCAAAATTTGTACTTGCACTGAAGACGGTTCTTATGGGTCAAAAGGTTTGGTAACAGATATGGCTGAACTTCAATTAGAACTCATTGCAGAGGAAAAAATCGATCCTGAAAACTTGGTGGCATTAGGCTGCGGACCAACCCCCATGTTAGCTGCAATTGAGAACTTATTTGCAGACACGAATATTCCTCTTTATATTTCTCTTGAATCTAAAATGGCATGTGGCTACGGATTATGCCAAGGTTGCGCAGTTAGGGCCGTAGACCCCCAGCGCGGATATTATAGGGTGTGCACAGACGGTCCTGTATTTCTAGCTAAAGACGTAGAACTGGAGAGTGAGTAAAATGGACCTTTCAGTGGATGTAGGTGGCTTTGTGGTAAAGAACCCTGTCATAGCAGCCTCAGGGGTTCTTGGTTACGGCGAAGAATACGCCCGAGTTGGAAACATCGATTGGTTTGGAGCAGTGACCGTCAAAGGAACCACTCTAAGACCCCGCCACGGTAATTGCCCACCCAGAATTTGGGAAACACCCTCAGGACTGTTGAACTCTATAGGTCTTCAAAACCCAGGGGTTGACGAGGTAATTACTCATTACCTGCCTCAGCTAGCTCAATTTGATGTCCCGATAATAGTGAATATATCAGGAGAAACGTATGAGGAATTTCAAGAAATTGCAAAGAAGTTAGCAGATTGCCCACACGTTACTGCGCTAGAAGTGAACGTATCCTGTCCCAATGTAGAGTCTGGCGGCATGGCTTTTGGAACTGATCCAGGTTCCTGCTATAGAGCTACTAAAGCAGTAAGACGCAGTTGGCCAGGTCCTCTCATTGTAAAGTTAACGCCTAACGTCACCAATATTTCAGAAATGGCCAAAGCAGCAGTTGACGCAGGAGCAACTTGCGTTTCTCTCATAAATACGTTGTTAGGAATGGCAATCGATATACAGAATAAGAGACCTGCCTTAGGCAATATTAAAGGAGGACTATCAGGCCCGGCAGTAAAACCTGTTGCCGTAAGGTGCGTTTGGGAAGTGTTTCAATCTGTATCGGTTCCTGTTATCGGTATGGGGGGAGTGTTCTCTTGGGAAGACGCGTTAGAATTCATCATGGCAGGAGCCTCAGCTGTCGCTTTGGGAACTGCTGTTTTGGTAGACCCGTATGCGCCGAAGAAAATCGTCGACGGCATCCAGTCTTACTGTGAATCTAATGGGATCGACTCCATGAGCAGCATTGTAGGGATAGCGCAGGTGTAAAACTATATTTCGACTAGGATGGTCTTTGCTTCCTTGTAAATCACAAACCCTGGGGGGCTCCCCTTGGGCTTTGTGACGTTTGCTGCGTCGGTATAATCTATTTCTACCTTGTCTGCAAAACCTCTCTCACAACGCTGAGCGGCAAGAGTAGCCGCCCATAGCAAAAGCTCAGAATCAAGAGCCTCTCCTTTTTTTGGCCTCAAAAGGACGTGCGCCCCTTTGCGACTTTTGACGTGAAACCATATATCTCCAGGTCTTTTTATCCGCCTGACAATGTAATCGTTACCCTGAGCGTTCTTACCTATGTACAAAATGCCCTTTTCTCCGTGGATTATATCTACGAAATCGCGGTCGGTATGGGCGGCCAACTTCTCCCCAGACACCCTTTTCTTACCTTTTTTATTTTGCGCAATAGGTATTCCTGCTTGACGACCGATTCTAGTCAATTGCTCCCTAAGTTGAAGCAAGTCTTCAATACAGTTTTCCTCGCTCAAACGTTTTTCTATATCATCTAGGGCTTGCAGCAGTTTTTCCGATTCTTTTAGGGAGTCGTTCAGAACCTGGTATCCTCTTTTGAGTTTGGCGTATCGTCTATAGTACCTACGTGCATTTTCTTTCGATGAATACCTAGGATCCAACCTTATGATTACATGCCTAGGTGGATCTTGGTAATAGTCCAAAACCTCGATCTGCTCATGGCCTGCCGGTAAAACGGTTGGAGATGAATCAATGAGTTCGGCCCAAATCCGGTAGTTCTCAAACTCCAATGCGCTTTTGAGATCTTCCTGTTGAGCTTCAAATCTAGAATCTACTTTGTCCCGGATTTTCTTGTACATGCGCTTTACTTCTCGCTCTAATCTTTCGTGCTCTTGGAAATATAGAAAATAATCTCTGTATGCTGATACCCCTTGGTAGACAGAATCAAAAGACTCAACACAATTTAGGTGATGCAATGGAAAAACTGAAAAGACAGGTTGTCCAGAATCTTTTATATAAAGCCTTGGACAAAACTGCTTTGAAACCAAACATCGTTTTAGGTTTTCCAAGCATGCCTGAACCATACCTCGATCTTGGAGTGTAAGCGAATCTTTTTGGTTGAGACCGAGGTAGGTAGCCATGCTCAAAGCAAGATCCTTCCCAATCCCTTCAATTGTGGACATGATCTGAATATGCCCAGGTCCTTGAGAATAACACACTTGTTTTGCTGCTTCAGAAAGATCTGTCTCAGTTAACAGGTCTATTTTCCCAGATTTAGGCACTATATAATCACACCCTGCCGCAAACCTGGATCCATTCTCTGGAAAGTGGAATTGAACTTTTCCATCTTTGAGTAACCCAAAACCTCCACCTGGTCCAGCAGCATCAAAAACCAACACGTAATTGCACGGACTGCTCAAATCATCGCGCCCTAAAAACTCAAAGCAGATCACCCTGTCGAGCCCTAATTGGGAGATGCTCACCAAAACTCCGCCTTCCAAATGTTTTCTAAGTTTGGAACACGCTCCAGAAGGCGTTCTAGGCATTTCCCTGGTCTCGTTTACAAAACCCAGAAAAGGCACGTTGTTTTCTGAGGATATAAGCAGATCTCCTTGAAATTCCCCGCTCCAAAGAGCAAAAACTACCTCCCGTTCATTAGGGTGATAAATCTTTTGCACTTTGAGCGGTAGATGCTGTTGAATGTCATGTTGCACCGCATATAGGGTCATTCCGTCCAAAACTTCGCACACCCCATCCTCAAATCCATCTTTATTGATATTATACCCTTAGAAGATTAAAAGAGGTGACCGGCATGGATGGTACGTTAAAACGGGACTCCTTTGAGAATCTGGGCTTTTCGGTGCTGAAGCAAAGCGAACATTTTCTAAAACTGCAAAAAGGACATTGTGAGATACATATCAAACGCGACGATGACCGAATTGTCCTAGAAATACCGGTAATCGAACTTTTTGGCAATCGTAAAACGTCACTGCCCCTGATGGAGTATTTATTGGAAAGAAATGGGCAACTGAAGGGCCCCGGATTTTTCGGCATAAGGGATAACTGCGTGTTTTACATTTCAGTTCTTTTTCCTCAGCAAGCGGTCGAAAAAGTGGCGCTCCAAATGCAAGAAACTGTGGAAACGCTAGCTCCTAAGATAATAAATGTGTGTAACATGTGAACTCGAATTCTAACTAACAGGCATTACATAATGGGTTTGTGATATATAGAAGTAGGGAGGAGGGTAAACTTGGAGCTGCTCGTATGCGACTTAGACGGCACATTAGTAGGGCCTATGGACCAAGGGCTTGAAACTGCAAAAAGAGCCATAGATTACTGTCGTGAAAAAGGAATTGAAGTTACTATCGCTACAGGTCGAGCTTTTGGCGCCGCAGAAAGATACCTTGAGTACTTCGAAATAGATCAACCAGCCATAACCAACGGGGGAGCCCTTGTTGCAGCAATAGGAAAACCTCCAATCTACGAGAAACAAATAAAACGAGATATTGCACTATCAATTGCCGAGGAACTTAGAACGCTTGGTTATCCTTTCTACTTCTTGGTCGGTAAAGATATGTATACAGAAACTAAAGGACCTGAAACTGAAAAGTATTCACACCTTCTACAGTTCCCAATAAAAATTCTGGACTCAATCGAACAGGTTGAAAAATGCCCAACTCAAATTGCTGTTAGGGTGCCGCCTCAAGACGCAGATGCGTTACTTTCCCACCTAGATTCCAAATGGGCAGAAGTCACACTCTTAAAAAGCTTGCCGCATTTGTTAGAAATCCAACCGCTGGGCGTATCGAAAGCCAAAGGCCTAGAATTCTTAGCCTGCTACATGGGTATACCCAGAGAAAACGTGTTTACCATAGGTGATGGGTTAAATGATCTAGATATGCTAATGTGGTCCGGGATGAAGGCGGCAGTAGCCAACGCTCATGCGGCTGTAAAGCAAACCGTTCCATATGTTTCAACTGCTCCTTATTCAGAAGGAGTTATGGAAATAGTAGAGAAGTTCATTAGGTGATAGAAGCAACAGGTAGAATCTTGTTAGCTCCAAAAAGATTGTTTGAGATAGTCAGTGGAAAGGAGGACAAATATTCATGAAGCAACCAATTAAAGCCCCAAGAGGGACCGAACTAAGTTGTAAAGGATGGCAGCAAGAGGCGGCCCTTCGGATGCTAATGAACAATTTGGAAAACGCAGAAAAACCTGAAGAACTCATTGTGTATGGCGGAACCGGAAAAGCGGCTAGAAATTGGGAGTGTTACGAGGCCATCGTAGATTCCCTCAGAAACCTTGAGGATGATGAGACTCTCTTGGTCCAGTCAGGAAAACCTGTAGCCATATTTCCAACCCACAAATATGCACCTAGGGTTTTGATCTCCAACGCAATGTTGGTTCCCAAATGGGCTACTTGGGAAAACTTCTGGGAGTTAGAAGCAAAAGGTTTGACTATGTACGGACAGATGACAGCAGGAAGCTGGATTTACATTGGCACTCAAGGCATACTACAGGGCACGTACGAGACCCTAGCTTCCTTAGCAAACATTAATTTCAAAGGAAGCCTCAAAGGAAAACTGGTCCTTACAGCAGGCTTGGGCGGGATGGGAGGAGCTCAACCTTTAGCTATTACTATGAACGATGGTGTAGGCATAATTGTTGAAGTTGATCCTGGACGAATAAAAAGGCGACACGAAATCGGTTATGTGGACGTAGTTGCAAAAGATTTTGACGATGCGCTAAGTATAGCTAGAAAGCATCTGGACGAAGGCACCCCAATTTCAATAGCTTTAGAAGGCAACGCATCTGAAATTTACCCTGAATTTTTGAAACGTGGAATTATCCCAGATGTTGTGACAGATCAGACTTCTGCTCATGATCCTCTTAACGGGTACGTACCTGGAGGTATGACTTTTGAAGAAGCGCTCGACCTCAGAAAGAAGGATCCTACTCAATATGTGAAGCGAGCCAAGGAGTCTATGAAAGTCCATTGTCAAGCCATGGTAGAAATGCAAAAGCGCGGTGCCGTGGTATTTGATTACGGCAACAATCTCCGCGGACAAGCTAAAGAGGCAGGCTACGAAGAAGCATTTGCGTATCCAGGGTTTGTTCCTGCCTATATAAGGCCGTTATTCTGCGAAGGGAAAGGGCCGTTTAGATGGGCAGCTCTTTCTGGAGATCCAGAAGATATCATAAAAACTGACCAAGCTGTTTTGGATCTTTTCCCTGAAAATGCTAGCCTAAGACGCTGGATAACCAAAGCTGAAAAACACGTTCCGTTTGAAGGCCTTCCTTCCAGAGTTTGTTGGCTAGGTTACGGCGAAAGAGTCAAATTTGGTTTGAAAATCAATGATATGGTAAGGCGCGGGGTTTTGAAGGCTCCCATCGTAATCGGAAGAGATCACCTAGATACAGGATCTGTTGCGTCTCCTTACCGCGAGACGGAAAACATGAAAGACGGCTCGGACGCGATTGCTGATTGGCCCATACTAAACGCACTTATAAATGCGGTAAATGGTGCTACATGGATTTCCGTACATCACGGCGGAGGAGTTGGAATTGGACTCTCAATTCATGCTGGTATGGTGGTGGTGGCAGACGGAACAGAAGAAGCGGACTGGAGACTTGAAAGGGTCCTCAATACCGATCCAGGCATAGGTATAGTTCGTCATGCAGATGCAGGGTATGAAACTGCCATCGAAACTGCTAAAAAAGGGAAAATCAAGATGCCAATGCTCAAGTGACGCAGGCATGATTTCGGTGTGCGATGGGGATTTGGGGGCTTTGTCAGAATTGTGAGAGACAGCCCCCAGAAACATTTAATGTGCTTGAAGGAAACTTTCAGCGAAAAATAGAAATGTTTAATATGATCTCAGAATAAAAGAAGGGCAGGTACGTGCGAAAGGGTGACTGTTGAGGAGTTAAAAAAAAGAGTTGTTCGCCAAATAGATAAAAATAGGGATACCATCATAGGGATAGCCCAAGATATAATGGTTCATCCAGAACTGGGGTACAAGGAATTCAGGACATCTAAAGTTGTAAAACAAGCTTTTCAAGATCTCGGGCTAATGAATATAAGAGAGAACCTAGCTATAACTGGCGTATCCGGCAGCATATCTTCTGACCAAAAAACGCCAAATATCTGCGTGATAGGTGAGCTCGATGCTTTGGTCTGTCCTGGACACCCTTACGCTGATCCTTTTACAGGTGCCGCTCATGCATGTGGACATGAGGGACAAATAGCATCTATGATAGGTTGTGCAATTGGGCTCATAGAATCAGGAGCGATGGAGTTCCTTTCAGGAACAGTGACTTTTTTAGGCGCACCTGCCGAAGAATATGTGGAAATAGAATATAGAGAAAAACTTAGAAGAGAAGGAAAAATAAAATTTCTCGGCGGCAAGCAAGAACTTCTTGCCAACAAATTCTTCCATAACATAGATATGGCAATGATGGTTCATATGGCTGCCTTGGGACCACGAACGAAGGTAGTACTAAGTGGAACTTCTAACGGTTTCATTGGGAAACTCGTAAAGTACAAGGGAAAAGAATCACACGCAGGAGGAGCTCCTCATTTAGGCGTAAATGCACTTAACGCGGCCCTTCTTGGGCTTATTGGTATACATATGCAGAGGGAAACCTTTAGAGACGAAGATAATATAAGGGTGCACCCTATAATAACAAAGGGAGGAGACTTGGTTAATATAGTTCCTTCCGATGTGAGAATAGAAACTTATGTAAGGGGAAAATCTGTAGAAGCAATTATAGATGCAAATAAGAAAGTGAACAGAGCCCTTCTAGCTGGAGCAGACGCCATAGGTGCACAGGTAGAAATTACAGATTTACCCGGTTACTTACCGCGTCTGATGTGTGAACCACTAGATAAGGTGTTCCAGAAAAATGCAGTAAGTCTGGTAGGATCACATGCGGTAGCAGCAGGAATCCATGGGGCAGGCTCATCTGATATAGGCGATCTTACCTACGTTATGCCAGCCATTCATCCATCTTGTGGAGGCGCTAGGGGAATTGCTCATTCGGAAGAGTTTATTGTAAACGATCCTGAAACTGCGTATGTGCTCCCTTCAAAACTGCTTGCCCTTACAGTTGTAGATCTTTTGTGGGATAATGCATTTGTAGGCAATCGTATAATAGAAGAATATA
>DGFF01000075.1:21744-32940 GCA_002391545.1 Candidatus Fermentithermobacillaceae bacterium UBA3907
GACCCTTAATGACCGCGCAAAATTGGTTCTGGATCGTAGTTGGCGTAGCCATCGCAGTAGCGCTTTTAGCGTTCGGTATATCCACATTTTACGTCAATGTGTTGTGGTTCGAGCAATTAGGCTATAGTTCTGTGTTTTGGACAATGCTCAAAGCCAAGTGGCTGGTGGCCATAGGGGCAGGTTTGATTTTCTTTCTAATCATATTTGTAAATCTTAGAATCCCTATGAGAGGAAGAGCTCCCCTGAACATAGTTGGCGGAGTAGTTACGCCAATTCCAGCTCCTGATTCAAGAAGGATTGGCTGGATAATTTTGATAGTATCTATAATCATAGGAGTGCTGGGAGGTTTATCAGGTTACGCTAACTGGTCAATAGTTTACAAACATTTGAACGCTACAGATTTTGGAATAACAGATCCGTTCCTCAACAAGGAAGCAGGCTTCTACGTATTCAGCCTACCATTTCACGAGTTCGTTGAGGATCAATTATGGGTCGCATTCATAATAGCGCTGATATTCTCAGGTTTTTTTTACTATCTCCTTGGTGATTTGCGTTATGGCGAAAGGAGATTGACCGTATCTAGGCAGGCGCGCACCCACATATCGATCCTCGCTGCTGTTTTGTTTGGTTTGAAAGTATGGCAGTACCAAATACGTATTTGGAACCTAATGTACTCACCTAGGGGAGCAGCTTTCGGCGCTTCATACACTGACATCCATGCGCAAGTTCCCGCATATAAGGCTTTGATGGTTGTGGCTTTAGCCGGTGTAGTATTTTCTTTGCTTGGACTTTTCATGCGGAACTTCAGGTGGATAGGCTATGCAGTTTTAGGGCTTATTGTAATGTCAATTGCTGTCGGGACTGCTTACCCTGCATTTGTGCAGCAGTTTACAGTTTCCCCCAACGAAATCGCTTACGAAATCCCATTCATAGAAGCTAATATTAAGTTTACACGAAATGCCTTTGGGCTAGATGAGATTAAATTAATAGACTACCCTGCTGACGATGATCTCACCCAGGAAGACGTCTTAAACAATATGCAGAGCATAGAAAACCTAAGGCTATGGGACTATCGGGTATTGAAGGATACATTTAGCCAAATACAAGAAATTAGGATGTATTACAAGTTCCACGACGTAGATATCGACAGGTATGTAGTAAACGGCAAACTTCGCCAAGTTTCCCTTTCACCAAGGGAGTTAGATATTGATCTTTTACCCCAAGAAGCAAAAACATGGGTAAACTTGCACCTAAAATACACCCATGGCTATGGCCTGGTAATGAGCCCAGTCCGTGATGTTACCAAAGAAGGCATGCCTGCGTTTTACTTTATGGATGTGCCGCCCAAAACTACAACTGACCTAGTGCTGAACCGTCCTGAAATATATTTCGGTGAACTGACTAACCATTATATTATAGTAAACACCAAAGAACCTGAATTCGACTATCCGCGGTTGGACGCCGAAATCATCGAACCTACCTTTTACGAAGGCAGCGCCGGTATCCCATTAAGCGGGTTTTTTAGAAAGCTTGCCTTTACTCTTAGGTTTACCGATTATCAAATACTTGTGTCAGGTGCCATAACGCCTGATTCACGGGTTATTATGAATCGAAACATAATCAGTATTGTAAATACAATCGCACCGTTTTTCCAATACGACAGCGATCCCTATTTGGTTTTGGCAGATGGCAAACTTTACTGGATTATCGACGGATATACTACTTCCAGGAATTACCCTTACAGTCAGCCAGATACCGTGACTGGAGTGAACTATATACGCAATTCGGTCAAGGTTGTAATAGACGCATATAACGGCCAAACTACATTTTACTGCGCTGATGACAAAGATCCAATATTACAAACTTACGAGAAAATATTCCCAGATTTGATGACGCCCATGGAGGAAATGCCGCCGGAAATACTAAAACACATTCGCTTTCCGGAAGACATGTTCAGCATCCAAGCAAGAATGTTTACCACATACCATATGACAGATCCTAGGGTTTACTACAACAAGGAAGATTACTGGGAAGTTCCGAGAGAATTATATGGAAACCAAGAAATCGTTGTAGAACCATATTATCTTCTTATAGCTCTTCCCGAAAAAAGCGAGCTCGAATACGTGCTAATGCTGCCATTCACTCCAAGAGGCAAACCGAACATGACCGCCTGGCTGGCAGCCAGGTGTGACCCGGAACATTATGGAGAAATGCTGCTTTACAGATTGCCTAAAGACAAGCATGTGCCTGGACCTATGCAAGTAGAGTCCCTAATATCTCAAAATCCGAGCATTTCAGAGGCTATGACCTTGTGGGGACAAGTAGGTTCACAGGTAATTAGGGGGAACCTCTTGATTCTCCCAATGGACGGTGCTTTTCTTTACGTAGAACCCCTGTACATCCAGGCCGAAAAAGTAAAAATACCAGAACTTAAACGAGTTATTATGTACGCCAGCGGCAAGGTGGTTATGGCAAACACAGTGGAAGAAGGACTAAATCAGCTATTAGGTTTGACAACCAAACCTATTCCAGAGTATGAAGGTGACGTTCATGATATAGCAGGCTTGGTAAAGCAGGCAAATCAGTTGTGGCTTGAGGCTCAAGAGCGTATTAGGAGCGGCGATTGGGCTGGTTACGGCGAGCTTATGGAAGAATTGGGTAGAGTCCTTGAAGAGCTGCAGGAGCTTCAAGGGGGTACGCTGCAATAACGTTTAAAACAACATAAGGAGATGCAAGAAAGTGTGTAGCACTAATAGTACTACAGAACATCCTATCTATGATGCTACTGTGAGCAAAGTTGGAGCTTATGAAAACTGTACTGTACGTTTGAAAGGATGGTTATATAACAAGCGTTCATCAGGTAAGATAATTTTTATCATACTCAGAGATGGTACAGGGATAATACAATGCGTGGCCTCGGTGAATGGAATAGGCCAAGATGAGTTTGAGAAACTAGACAAACTCAACCAGGAATCCTCACTGATAGTTGAAGGTGTCGTAAAAAAGGATCCCAGGGCCCCTGGCGGGTATGAATTGGAAGTAAAAAACTACTACATCGTTTCCGAGGCTTTCGATGACTATCCGATTACTCTAAAGGAACACGGAATAGAGTTTCTATTGGATAACAGACATTTATGGATAAGGACGCCCCGGCAACGGGCTATTCTGACTATACGCGCACAGATAGTCAAGGCTTGTCGCGACTTTTTGGACAAAGAAGGTTTTGTTAACGTTGACGCTCCAATTCTTACACCTTCGGCATGTGAAGGCACTACAACGCTTTTTTCCACTGACTATTTCGGGGAAAAGGCATATTTGAGCCAAAGCGGACAGCTATATAATGAAGCGGCCATTATGGCATTTGGGAAAGTTTACTGTTTTGGCCCTACGTTCAGAGCAGAAAAATCCAAAACACGTCGGCACCTTATAGAGTTTTGGATGGTAGAACCGGAAGCCGCATTTATGACGTTTGACGAAATGCTCGTGTTAGAAGAAAATATGGTCACATACATAGTTGAACACGTTTTGGCCAATTGCCAAAACGAACTCAGCGAAATAGGTAGAGACCCGGAAAAACTTTCTCAGGTAAAGCCACCTTTTCCTAGGATTACGTATAGCGATGCCGTAGATCTTTTGAAAAGAAATGGAGTAGATATTTCTTGGGGCGACGACTTCGGGGCGGCTGATGAAACAGCAATTGCCAAGGAGTTTGCCAAGCCTGTATTTGTAACCCATTACCCAACCAAAATAAAAGCATTCTACATGCAGCCGACCCCTGGTGATCCAGAGACTGTTCTAGGTGCAGACCTACTAGCGCCAGAAGGATATGGAGAGATTATTGGGGGAGGAGAGAGAATATATGACTACCATCTCCTCCTGGAAAGAATTCATGAGCATAACCTTCCTTTAGAAGATTACGAATGGTACTTGGACTTGCGAAAATACGGCTCAGTGCCCCATAGTGGATTTGGAATGGGAATAGAACGTGTAGTTGCTTGGATATGCGGTCTTGGGCATGTGCGAGAGACTATACCTTTCCCAAGGATGCTAAATAGACTTAGGCCGTAACGAAGTGGAGGCTCAAAAGCATGGCCGATGAAGAACTACGCCAACTAGGAGAAGTTTTGAGAGCTCAGAGAGAAAGCTTAGGTTTATCTATAAAAGATGTTGAGGAGCAAACTAAAATACGCTCGACTTACATTATGGCTATGGAGTCGGGAAACGATAACATTTCCCCTGGCAAAGCATATTTCAGAGTGTTCTTGAAATCATACGCTGATTTTCTAGGTCTGGATGGTCTTGAATTTTCGCGAAGATATCAGAGTATATTGGAGGAGAAATCAGGTGAACGTGCAAGCTCCGATAGGGTAGTTACTGGAGAAGAACTGAACGCATCTCGCGCTAGACGCAAAACCGAAACCAAGAAGGCAAAACGCCGTAAGCAAACCCTTAAAGTGGTAAATACCTTAATCATAGTCGCCGTAGTAATCTTGGCTGTATGGGGAGTGTCAAGAGGGCTTCAGTACTACTTTGGAGAAAAAATGCCAGAGCCGAATACGGAAAACGGATATAATGACATTCCTGAACCCCTTCCACAGCCAGAGCCTGAGCCAGAACCGGAAGAAACGGTAAAGGTTATACGAACTGATCCTAGTAAAGAACTTAGCGTGTTTGAAACAAACAAGTCACCTCTGGAAATCATACTAAAAACCTCGGCAGGGTCAGAGGACAAGTGTTGGATCAGAGTAGAATCTGATGGAGAAGTCGTAGCTGAAAAAACCCTGGGTCCTAATGAGAGTATTGAAGCATCTGCAGAAAAAGAGTTACGTGTACGAGCCGGGCGACCTTGGGTTCTTACAATAATTGTTAACGGTGAAGATCTTGGAGTAGGAGGCGAGTTTGGCCCTGCTAAAGATTTGGTATTCACATATAAAGAAGATCTTTAGCAGCAATAATTGTATAATGTGTTATTCTCTAGGCCGTCCCTTTTTGGAAAGCAATTTCTCTAAACGTCTCTTCCGAGACATTAAAGCATCTGGCACACGTTTTTGATTCTTTGTACACCAAGTTATCCCCTGTTCGACCAATTGAATTGAAGTCTCAATATCTGCTTCCACCAATTCATAGTATCTGGCAAGCCACAAATAATCTTCTGCGATGGCAGCATCCTGCTGGATCAAATCTTTCCAAATAGTTGCCGCATCGACCCAGTTGCCTTCTTTTCTCAGTAAAGTCGCAACCTGTCGCATATTTGCTTCGCTTGCCCTACCCCTGATACCTCCAACTACAAATTGATCTTCCGCGGCCAGCATGTATTCCTTGGCCCCACCAACGTTTCCCTTACGAAGATAAAACCTACCAACCCCTGACAGGGTAAAAGGATCATCGCAAACCTCTGGTCCTTCCAAATATATTCGGCCAAGCGCCCTCAGTAGCCCTACCATGTCAAGAACATCCAGGCGATTGTGGGTAAAGACCCGTTCAAGAACGGAAATATCTTGATCTTGCTCATATATGAAATAAAGGGCGGGAATTAAGTGACCAGATATATCGTCAGACCTTGTGGTTCCAACAAACCGGGCTGCTGACTCCTGTAAGCTATATCCATAGACCGGGTGTCTTCCAAGCTTACGAACCAAAGAATACAGATCTATGTGGCCTAGAACATTGGTAGCTAATGAATCCACATGAAGGCCGTTCATGATGAATCTATTGGTTAGGAGAGGTACGTCAAAACATTTACCGTTGAAGGTGACTAAAATCGTTCCGTCAAGTATGTGTGCCAACATGTGTTCGAGCATCAGGGGTTCTTTATCTCTATCGCTCAGAAAATATTGTAAGACCTCAAAGTCTCCATCTTTCCACCTTCCCAGACCGATCAGGAAACATACAGTACCTGCCCCTAACATTCCCGTAGTTTCCACATCCAGAAAAAGCAGATTATCTGGATTATCTCGAGGATCTGTGCCAAATGAGCGTTCTTCCTCCAGCAAGAAAAGCACGGTTTCCCAATCTACAGGGTAAAACAGAGGAAAGCATCCCATGTTATAAGAAGTAGTGTATACTGTAAAACCACAGTGTGTCTCGACCGTGGTTCTTACATCTAAATCCTCATAGAAAACTTGTTCATAACCCTTTGACAATCCACCAAGGTCGGGAGAATAAGAATCCTTAGGCGAAATGCCATCTTTTGCTTCCATCTGTTTTATTAGCGTTCTTAGTTTCTCCACAATCTCCCTATTGGTCACATTTCTACCCCTTCAAGTATGCCGCTTAATACTTTCAAGCATAAAGATTTAACGCCGCTACCAATTTCTTCTTTAGGTCCTACGCATCCAGGACAACCGTCTGAACATGGGCAAGCCGACACCAGTTCAAAACAAGCTTTGAGGATATACGGAAGGACTTCAAATGCTTTTTCCGCCAATCCGACACCTCCTGGGTACGAGTCATAAAGATATATTGTGGGGGTCCCATCGTAAGTTGAACGAACTTCCACAGCAACCCCAAGATCGTTCTTATCACTCATTAGGAAAAGGGGAGCGATGTTGAGAATGACATTAGCTAGACCGGAAAGTAAACCTCCCATCAAGCGTAGATCAATTCCCTTACAGATCGACTCAGGAATGCTGAACCACATACCCTGAGTGTGCATATTCATGTCCGGTATACTTATCTCACCTGAACCTACATTCTCATTGGTGTACAATTTTATCTTCTTGTAAATCGTTGAAACCCCTGTCACAGATAGATCCCCTAATTTGGGCAAAAGTAAAAGATCCTCCCTTACGCGATCCGTTGAAATAACCCTTACAGCAACAGCCAAGTTTGCATCAGTATAATAGTCTACATTCACTTCTTTTACATACGCTTTTCTCGAAGGGTAATCTAACTTGTTTACATGGTATTGCCGCCCTTGATGCATATAAATTGCTCCTTCGTGAATAAGCATTGGGGCAGAGGCCCAATCTACCTCGCCTATAACTTCCGCCCCTTTTGTCGTATCGATGACCACAAAATTATCGTTCGACGCGGAACGAAGGCTTATGGAGGCCGCAGGAAAGGAGGTAGACGACCAATTCCACCTAGATCCACTTTTGTACAAGATTTTCTCTTCTACCAAATGGTCCAATATGTACTCAATGTGGACGCCCCCAAATCCCAATAACGATTCAGGAGTGTCATTGAAAGGAAGTTCGTAAGCGGCACATTTTACATGTTGGCTGAGAATATAAGGATTGTCGGGATTTATCAGGGCATATTCTGGTGTCTGGGCAAAAAAGTACTCAGGATTCATGACCATGAATTGGTCTAAGGGAGAGGCACCAGCCACAAGGAATGCTGCCGACTTACCCTGCCTACGACCGGCTCGGCCCGCCTGTTGCCAAGTACTGGCTATGGTACCGGGATATCCCGACATTACTACTACATCAAGCCTGCCTATGTCGATGCCCAGTTCTAAAGCGTTTGTAGCTGCAACACCTATAATACTACCCTCACGAATACCCTTTTCGATCGCCCTTCTTTCATTGGGCAAATACCCACCCCGGTAACCCTGAATCTTATTCCTTTCAAATTCATCATAGTAAGAATCTCGGAGGTACTGCACCAGCAATTCGCAGGACATGCGAGACCTAGCAAACACTAGGGTCTGGATATCGTTCTTAATGAAGCGAGATGCAATTCTGTAAGCTACGTCTATAGAAGATTGCCTAGTAGATTTGTCGGGATCTACTACAGGAGGGTTACAAAAAATGAAATCCTTGTCCGAGACGGGTGCTCCGCTCTGATCTATAACAGCCACTGCCTTGCCTGTGAGAATCTCGGCTAATTCTCTTGGATTTGCGATGGTAGCAGAGGCTAAAATAAACTGGGGTGATGAACCGTAAAACTCGCAGATTCGCATCAGACGCCTTAATACGTTTGCAACATGACTGCCAAAAACCCCTCTGTAGTTGTGCATTTCATCAATAACTACATACTTCAAGGACTTAAAAAGCCTTGCCCAAGTAGTGTGATGGGGGAGAATGGCTTGGTGACACATGTCGGGGTTGGTTATTATTATCTGGCCAACTTGTTTCGCAAGGCGTCTTTTCTGGGTTGGGGTGTCTCCATCAAAAGTAAAACTCTTAACGGAAAACTCACCATTTCTGCAAATATCTTCGATTTCAGCCTGCTGATCCTGGGCTAAAGCTTTAGTAGGGAATATATATAACGCCCGCGTATTGGGGTCTTTTAAGATATCATCGAGTACAGGCAAGTTGTAGCACATGGTCTTACCAGATGCAGTTGGTGTCACTACACATACGTTTTCACCGTTTGAGACACGGTCATATGCTTCTTTCTGATGAGTGTAAAGCGAAAGGATCCCTTTTTTCTCAAGGGATTTTTTCAAAGACGGGTGCAATTGGCTAGGGATCTCAGCGTACTCCCCTGGTGTTGAGGGGAAGTGATGCCATGCGGTCACACAGCTTATAAATCTTGGATCATGGCGTAGTTCTGACAAAACAGTTTCAACGTTCTTCTTCATATGAAGAAATCCTCCTTTTCTCGCCCTAGTAACAGCTGCACTTTCCCATGTATATTCTACAAATGGGCCTTTCTCTCCTCTGAATATGTGTTCAGACTCGCGTGTCAGAACTTCTAAAAGCCTGCAACTATAGAGGAAAATTTGCTTTATAAGCAGTAAAATTATAATTGAACGCTTACTCTTTCTATGGGGGTGCTGTTTTGGAAGCTGAGATATTGTCTATAGGAACTGAGTTATTGCTGGGCGAGATTCCAGATACCAATGCCCAATATATTTCTTCACGATTAAGAGATGTTGGGGTAAACGTATATAGAAGAATCACAGTAGGGGATAACCCTAATAGATTGACCATGGCCTTTGAAGAGTCTATTCAGAGAGCCGATATTGTAATGTCTACCGGGGGCTTAGGTCCTACCGAGGACGACGTAACTGCTCAATGCCTTGCAGCTGCTCTAAAAAGGGAATTAGTATTCAGCCAAGATGCGTGGGAGTCAATTGTACGTTCGTTAAAAGCTCGAGGTAGAACCCCTAGTCAATTAGACAAGAAACAAGCATATATAGTAAACGGAGGGTTTTTCATACCAAATTCAATTGGAACGGCACCAGGGCAGGGAATAGTTGTAGATGATAAATTGATCATCATCTTGCCTGGACCTCCCCATGAGATGCAACCTATGTTTGAAAATCAGGTCCTTCCTCTCATAAAGGAAAGGTATCCCAATCTGGTACCTATCAAATATGTGGACCTAAAGGTTGTAGGCTTGCCTGAAGCAAAGGTGGCAGAAGCAATTAGCGATCTACTTAAAAGCCAAAACCCAACTGTTGCAACCTATACTGGCTTAGGGGAAGTAAGGGTGAGAATAGCCGCCACCGGGCAGAACCAGGATGAAAGTAGGTCCCTTATAGACCAAATGGAGAAAGAAATACGCAGACGACTGAAAACTCACGTCTACGGTAGGGGAGATGAAACCCTGGAAGAAGTGGTAGGCCGAATCCTTACGAAAAGAGGGTTGACGTTGGCGGTAGCCGAGTCTGTAACTGGCGGGTTGATATGCCACAGAATTACTGAAGTGCCAGGTAGTTCTCGTTATTTTAAAATGGGTATGGTTGCATACCACCCAGATGTCAAAGCGTCTAACTTAGGAATACCCATGGAGTCTATACAGAAAGATCAGGCGGTGAACGAAGAAACAGCAAAAGATATGGCCCAAAGCATACGGCTTCTTGCAGGCGCCGACTTAGGACTGTCCACAACAGGGTTTGCTGGACCCGAAGGTGGGACTGAAAACGCACCTGTAGGCACCGTGTATATTGGCTTAAGTTCGAAACAAGAGGAGCTCGTGGAGAAAATATTATATCCTAGCAGCAGATCTAGGGTTAAGGCATACGCCGCACAACAAGGCTTATATGTGCTGTATAAGTTTCTAACACAGAGATAGTCTAGAAAGGAAGTGACATCCATGGACGAAGCAACCTTGAGGGCTTTCATCGCAATAGACATCCCTCAACACATTAAGACCTTCTTAGAGTCTTTTGTAGTAGAGGCTCAGAAACATATCTACAACTGTCGCTTTGTCAACATAGATAACATGCATCTCACCCTTAAATTCTTAGGCAATGATGTAAAGGAATCACTGATACCCGACATATCGTTGGCGATTGAAGAAGTCGCCAAATCGACCGAACCATTTGATATATGTCTAGGTGACATTGGCACATTTCCTATTAAAGGGAGACCGAGGGTCTTTTACGTTGGGCTTTCTCAGGGAGAAGAACAAGTTACCAATCTTGCTATTAATTTGCAATCTGCACTTCAGTCCTTGGGGTTTGAAAAAGATGATTCTTTTCAGCCCCATTTAACCCTTGCCCGACGGAAAAATAAATCGCCATCAGAGCAACAACGGATAGATGAAAGGGGAATTTGGCGCAAACTTTTTGCTGATTACAAAGCCAAGGTAGGAAACGAAGTCCCCCTTTGCTGGCAAGTTAATGAAGTGCTGCTAATAAAAAGCGAATTGTTTAGGGAGGGACCAATATACTCTGTACTAACAACACACCAGTTGAATCCAGATAATTGTGTAAAATGAGGTTGGCGAGAAGAAAGAGCCAGATTACTGCTGATGAAAATTCCATTTACGTCATGTTATGTAATCAACTATTTGACTCTCATCTTCGTTATAAACTGTGATTACTGGTCCTTCTATAGAAATAGGCTGATCCTTATCACAATCATGTAGGAGCACCCAACGTTCATGCAATATCTCCTTTTCACGCTTATACATATTCATAGGATCATAGCCAATGATGTTGTATCTGCCAAGATGATTCTTTCTATGTGAAGCATGAAATTTATCAAATCTATCGAATAAGTCTTTGATATATCTTGTCATTTCCTCCTCTATGGCAGGGTCTATTGCAACCCTTTCAATCTGGACTCTTTGGCTGATCGTACTCAGCAACTCTTCCATAATTGTCTTAGGGTTGTCTTTTATGTCTTCGGGAAATTGAATGTTCATCGAATCCAGCAATATGAGCAATAATGCCCCGTAAAAATAAGAATATCTCCTTGTATCGAATAACCTTTCATTATCCATTATGATCTGTGAATACGTAGTAATACGTTCTTTATATCTTTCGTCATCAATTGCTTTTAACGCAATTGTTCC
>DGFF01000075.1:33188-40328 GCA_002391545.1 Candidatus Fermentithermobacillaceae bacterium UBA3907
TTTTCCATAGCTTACTTCGTTTGTCCCTCAAGCTTACTATTTTTATAAGGTTTGATGATTTTATCCTCTCATCTCTTGTCGCCAAAGATTCCACAAGCAGCCCGGCTTCCCTTTTTTTCATGCCATAGTATTCAACTTCTAAAGGCTTGTCCAATCCTTTTATGTCATTGGGAAATCTCTTTTCTTCATTATCAAGCTGAAAAGCATGGAACATTTCATGAACTATGTTGCATGCTAATACTTCAATACTGTGTAAATCCTCTTCTGTAACATTCCAAATTGCAATTTTCTCTCCATCGTAATCAATAGAGGTATTCCCCCTAAATCTGTTGTCAATTTCTATAACCCGCTCTCCAAAATAGACCTTCTCATCATCATACAGGGCAAATCTGTATCTTTTGAATCCCTTCCACAACTTTTCAAAGTCTATAGTGTTCAAAATACCATCTACCTGTTGCCATACGCTATTCACCTTCATTTATTAGCCCCCTTATTTCCATGAATTGATGAATTGTGTTTACATTCCCAATTAATATGAATTGGGCGATTCTGGCTTCTCTCAAATACTGAAACGAAAACTCTATATTCTCGCTTCTGTTAACCAGCTCAATTACCTCCTGGACCTTTGCTTCTAACTCGTTTTCTGCTGCTACTGGAACATTAATAATTACCGCGCCTGTATTAGGTTTAGGATCGCGCTTTAAAAACTCAAACACTCTATCGTGGTTGTTTTGTGTAACATTATTGGTAACCGTTACATCCTCAAACAATTTCTTAATATCGTCTTCAGTAAATCTCCATTGAGCACCTATTTTCTTTCCCTGTAGTTTGCCATTCTTAATGTAATTTCTGATGGTCCTTTCTGTGAGGCCAGTCATAAGTGCAACATCCTTCACCGTGTATAACTTGTCCAAAATGCTACCTCCTTTTTCATTGGTATTCATGCTCTTTCAGCCTATTTCATGCAATTTCATATGTCAATACAATTTGCTGAAATTGTAGCCTTTTCCCTTACTTCACCAGCGTTTTGAGGGGGGAATAAACATACATGCAATATGATTGCTCCTTAGGTTGGCTTAATGTTATACTCTACTAAGAATGGATGCCAGGGTTGACAGGCGACTCTAAGGAGTGAAGTGTAAATGGTAGATAAGGAAAAGGCCCTAGAGTTAGCAGTATCTCAAATAGAAAAACAATTTGGGAAAGGTGCCATAATGAGATACGGGGAAGATTCTCAAAAAATGGCGGTTGATGTGATTCCAACTGGTTCCCTGGCACTAGACATTGCTCTAGGAATTGGCGGTATCCCCCGTGGACGAATTGTTGAAATCTACGGTCCCGAAGGCTCTGGAAAAACTACAGTGGCGCTGCACATTATCAGTGAGGCGCAAAAAGCAGGCGGGATAGCTGCTTTTATAGATGTTGAACATGCTTTAGACCCCTCATATGCAAAAAGGCTGGGGGTTGACATAGACAACTTGCTGATTTCTCAACCTGATACTGGAGAACAAGCTCTAGAAATAGTAGAGGCTTTGGTTCGAAGTAGTGCAGTAGATTGCATTGTTGTAGATTCAGTCGCTGCACTGGTGCCTCGCGCAGAGCTAGAAGGGGAAATGGGAGACGCCCACATGGGGTTACAGGCTAGACTTATGTCTCAGGCGTTGAGGAAGCTTACTGCGGTAGTTTCAAAATCAAAAACTTCGGTGATATTCATAAATCAAATACGTGAAAAAATCGGAGTTATGTTCGGTAATCCGGAAGTCACTCCGGGGGGCAGGGCACTCAAATTCTATTCATCTATAAGACTTGATGTCCGACGCATAGAAAATATAAAGCAGGGTCAAGACACGATAGGTGCTAGAACAAGAGTGCGAGTTGTAAAGAACAAGCTTTCTCCACCGTTCAGGGAGGCAGAGTTCGACCTTATTTTTGGCGAAGGGATTTCTCGGGAAGGATCCATTCTGGATGTAGGTGTTGATCAAGGAATCATCACCAGAACTGGAACATGGTATTCATATGGTGATATTAGACTCGGACAAGGTAAACAAGCTGCTAAACAATACCTTGCAGATAATCCTGAGATAGCCAAAGAAGTGGAAACCAAGGTCAAGGCTAAGTTGCAAATGGGTGAGGATAACGTTTCTGAGTCTGATTCGACCCAATCCGAATCTAAGAAGAATAAGACAGGTGACCCTGATGGGAAGTAAGACAGCAATGAACGCTGCCCTACACATACTTTCGAGACGACAAGTGAGTTCGGGGCAAATGAGGTTCATGTTGTCACAAAAGAAGTTCCCTGAAGAAGAAATAGATGACTGTGTCGAGAGACTAGAGCAGTGGGGCTATATAAATGACAGGGCTCTTGCCGCAAATATATTGGAGACCATGATAAGTAGATCCCCATGCGGCAAAAAACGGTGTTTGTATGAACTTGAGAAAAGACGCTTTGATAGTGAACTGGCAAAAGAATTGGTTGACGATTTATATGCTGAATTAGACGAAAGAACCCTTGCGTTTTCTGCAGCTCAGCAGTATGCAAAGGGTAAATCACAAATGACGTCTAAAGATTTGCAGCGACTGGCAGGTTGGCTTTCGCGGCGCGGTTTCACTGGTGAAACAGTGTACACCGTAGTGAGAGCATATAGCCAGGCATCTGACAGGGAGCAGATTCCTGAATACTGGGGTCAGTATTGAAACGCACCTGGATACGTTGATGTTAGAAGCACACCGATCCAGGTTGAAATTATACCTTATATTTGTGGCTGTTAGCGGCTTATTAGAGTTTCAAGATTATGATGAGGTTAGATCGATATTCTTACCTAATCGTACTATATTTTGAATCAATGAGCGCTTAAGCCTTGAAAATTGTAAGATACTTTTACCCAGTATGCCGGGCACTGCTCGGCATTTTGTGTTAATAGGGGAGGTGACAATGGATGGAATATGCGTTATACGTGATATTTGGAATCGTAGGAGCTATCGTTGGATATTTGGTCCGGAAGGTAATAGGAGAAGCTAAGATAACATCCGCAGAAGCCGAAGCGGAGAGGATTTTGCAGGAAGCTAGCAGAGACGCAGATACTAAACAACGCGAAATCCTTCTCGAAGCGAGAGATGCAGCGCAAAAAATACGAGATGAAGTGGATAAGGAAGTAAGGGAGCGACGCCAAGAGGTACAACGTCTCGAACGAAGGCTAATTAGCAAGGAAGAATCATTGGATCGAAGACAAGAGATGTTGACCCAAAGAGAAGAAAGTCTCTCGAAACGAGAAAAAGAACTGCTCGAAAAGGAAAAACTTCTTGAAAAAATGCAGGAAGAATGTATGCAGGAACTCGAGCGAATCTCCGGTCTTTCGACTGAAGAGGCTCAGGATCTCATCCTTCAAGAAGTTCGAGAAACTCTCAAAGAAGAGACTGCCAGAATTATTAGGGATGCACAAGCAGAGGCCAAGGAAAAAGCAGATGAAGAAGCGCGCAACATAATAGCCTTAGCTATACAAAGATGCGCTGCAGACCATGTTGCGGAAAACACTGTTTCCGTAGTTGAATTACCAAGCGAAGAAATGAAAGGAAGAATAATAGGACGAGAGGGTCGAAATATAAGAACCCTAGAAACTCTCACAGGAATAGAACTCATTATTGATGATACACCGGAAGCAGTAATACTATCGGGTTTTGATCCTGTAAGAAGGGAAGTTGCTCGACTGGCTCTAGAGAGACTTGTAGCCGATGGGCGAATTCATCCTGCTCGCATAGAGGAGATGGTTGAAAGAGCCGAGAAAGATGTAGCTACCATGATCAAGCAAGAGGGAGAACGAGCGGCTTTGCAGTTGGGCATACACAATCTACATCCCGAGCTGATAAAACTGTTAGGAAGACTTAAATTCAGGACCAGCTACGGACAAAATGTCCTACAGCATTCCATTGAAGTTGCGCAACTTGCGGCAAATATGGCAGCTGAGATAGGAGCCAACGTGAACGTCGCAAAGCGCGCAGGACTTTTGCACGACATTGGAAAAGCAGTAGACCATGAAGTGGAAGGGTCTCACGTAGCCATTGGGGTCAATCTGCTAAAGAAATATAGAGAATCCAACGAGGTGATTAAAGCAGTAGAGGCCCACCACGGAGATGTGGAGCCCCAAAGCGTAGAAGCATTTTTGGTAGCAGCTGCAGACGCTATATCTGCAGCGCGTCCTGGGGCTAGACGTGAAACCCTTGAGATGTACCTTAAACGATTGGAGAAACTAGAAGAGATCGCCAACTCTTTCGAAGGCGTAGAAAAGGCCTACGCCATTCAAGCGGGACGTGAGATCAGGATAATGGTAAAACCCGAACACATAGACGATCTAGGCTCGGTCACTTTGGCAAGAGATATAGCTCAAAGAATCGAGAAAGAGCTTGAGTATCCAGGGCAAATTAAGGTCACAGTTATACGAGAAACCAGAGCAGTAGGTTTCGCAAAGTAATCTGTTACTGGTCGGGTTGACACCAGGTTGCTGAAAAGATAAACCTGGTGTCAACAACACCGACACAGATATGCAATATGCGGGACTTTGAGCTTAGGAGTAGATAAATATCATGGCTAGAAAAAGTAATGATTCGGCTTGTCAGGAAGATATTGAGGTGATGGCAACCCTACTTGTGGCTTTTCCACAAATGTCTAGGATTGTGTTCGACCCGAGAAATCGCACGTTGACATCGGTATTTCTGTGTCAGGGTCCACTCAGTAAGAACAAACAAAGACAACTTAACAAACTGTACCGCGAGTCGTTAGAGGTTTATCATGGCCTAATTGGAATAGAGCCCCGGATCGTCAATTCCTCGTGGGAGCTTATGGATAATCTGTGCTCATTTCAGGTAGAAAGAGACGTAGAATCTCTTTCTACAGATGAACTAAGCCTGACTGCGTCTTTGGTTTCGCAAAATGTTCGTGTGTTCTCTGCTTCTGACGGTTCCACTTTGGTTGAAGACATCGAACTATCTTGGTCCGCTAGATTCTTCTTGCAGGAGTTACTAGAAGATATTAGGAATATCAAATGCACGCGGCAACTTGTTGCAGTACGCGAGGGCGAAAAAGTAATTGTTTTTGATAAGTGAGGTACAGTCATGAATTTATTGTTTGTTGGAGACGTAGTAGGTTCACCAGGGCGGACATATTTAAACCAGGTCTTGCCTGACATCATCAAATCGTACGATGTTGATTTCACGATAGTGAACGGAGAAAATGCGGCAGGAGGCGCAGGGCTTACCGAAAAGACAGCGAATGAGATATTTGCTGCAGGAGCAGATGTTATCACTTCAGGAAACCATATCTGGGACAGGAAAGAAATCTACTCTGTCATGGAAAAGGACAATCGAATATTGAGACCAGCTAACTATCCTCCAGGAGTACCTGGCAAAGGCTCTGGCGTCTACATTGCCAAGAATAGCACTACTATAGGAGTTATAAACGTATGCGGAAGGGTATTCTCACCCCAACAGTTTGACTGCCCGTTTAGGGTCCTAGATGCTGAAATATCAAAGATGCAGACCATAACCCCAGTAATCATTGTGGACTTTCACGGAGAAGCCTCCTCTGAAAAAATAGCTGCAGGTTGGTATTTTGACGGCAAGGTAAGCGCGTTATTCGGTACCCATACACATGTGCAAACTGCCGACGATACGATTTTACCTAACCAAACTGCATACATAACAGATGTAGGGATGACAGGAAGCTACGAAGGGGTAATAGGGGTCAAGCGGGACATAATTATAAAGCATTTTTTGACCCAGTTACCTGTAAGACACGAACTGGCGAAAGGGAAAAAACAGATGTGCGCAGTATTTTGTAAAATAAGCCCTGCAGGTAAGGCTGAACATATCGAGCGTATCCTCATTAAAGAATAGAAAATCAGGCGTTTCGCAATCACTCGGAATAAAAACCTTGTCAAAACTACAGTTTGCCATTAGAATGGAAATACACCAACATTCGGCAATCGTGATTAAAGTCCGTTTAGGGTTATGGCGCTTTATTAAGAACAATCTAGAAACAATTGGAGGGAGAGTATTGGGAGTACCTGATGCAGATCACCGAGATGCTACACCTGTTGAAGTGCTGAAAGTATCGTCTAAGTCAAACCCAAATGCAGTTGCAGGTGCACTGGCTGGAGTTGTAAGAGAACGTGGCTACGCTGAAATACAGGGAATAGGAGCAGGAGCGGTAAACCAAGCTATAAAAGCAATTGCGATTGCCCGTGGCTTTGTGGCGCCAAGCGGCATTGACCTCGTTTGTGTTCCAGCTTTCACCGATATTATGATAAACGGTCAAGAACGAACCGCCATCAAACTTATTGTCGGGCCTAGGAACTAACAAGTAATTGAGTAACACATGCTCCAATGCTTGCCATATTCGAACTGGGTCGGAAGAACATCCAGAGGATCGAACATGGATCCACAAGGGGTGCATGTCAGATTATTGTGATCTTCACATACACACCACCGCATCTGACGGACAATTGAGTCCTGATGAGGTACTGTCTTTTGCTCAAAGCAAGAATCTAAAAGCAATTTCCATCTGTGATCATGACACGATTTCTGGATACGAACAACTATCCAAGCTGTATCCGTCGCTTACTGATGGTACGTTGTTGGTATCGGAAATGGAGGTCATCCCGGGTATCGAGATAAGCTGTTCTTGGGACAATAGGGAAATACACATACTTGGCTATTTTTGCGATCCCGGATGCCAAGAATTTTCTGAAATTCAAACACGCCTAAAAGAGTCAAGACTTAAAAGAGTCAATCTTATTCTAGACAAGCTGAAAAGCATGGGAATTCACATTGACCTTTCTCAAGTGCTAGAGAAAAGTTCTGGAGATTCTGTTGGACGTCCTCACATAGCCCAGGCTATGTATGAAAACGGTTATGTAAAAAGTGTTGGGGAAGCCTTTGAACTATATATTGGATACGGAAGACCTGCATACGTAGAGAGATTCCGTTTGACCCCCTTTGAAAGCATAGGATCAATAAGACATGCAAAAGGGGTACCGGTCTGGGCACATCCGCAATTGGCAAATGCCGATCACCTACTACCAGAACTAATTGAAAATGGGTTGCAGGGATTGGAAGTATACCACCCACAGCATGACCAGCACGCGGTAG
>DGFF01000075.1:40651-58446 GCA_002391545.1 Candidatus Fermentithermobacillaceae bacterium UBA3907
TGTTATAAAACGGTAGAGGTCATGAGAAGTCTAGCTCAAAGATAGCCGGGGCTCACAAGAGATTATCTTGATTGCCCCGGCTTTTATGATGTATCTTGTTACGACAACTTTATCTTTATATCTAATGCGCTCAAGCCCTTCGGATATGCAAACACCGGGTTTATATCCAATTCCGATATCTCTGGAAAGTCTCTACAAAGTTGAGCGACTCGACCTATGGCCTCGGCGATTGCTGGGATATCGTCGGGTTCGGCACCCCTAAATCCCTTCAAAATCGTGTACGCCTTGGTCTCAGTTATCATTTCATCAACTTCACGCTTGGTCAATCCTCTAGCGAGTCGGAAGGATGCATCCTGCAACAAGTTAACTAAAACGCCACCTGACCCAAATGCCACCATAGGTCCAAAGGTATGATCTTTCACCATGCCAATAATTACTTCGTCGCCCTGGGGCATCATCTTCTGTACTTCTACTCCGTAGATTTTTGCTTCAGGAGCAGCTTTCTTGGAGTTTTCCATTATAGACCTAAATGCTTCCCTTACCTCCTCGGGTGACTCAATGCCTACTTTGACTCCTCCGATATCAGTCTTGTGCATAATATCCGGAGAGGATATCTTCATAACGACAGGGAAGCCCATTTCTACGGCATGTCTTTCAGCCTCATCTTCTGAAGTAGCTAGTCGGGATGGAGCAGCAGGAATCTTGTAGCACTCAGCGACTTCAGCAGCTTCTGGGCTCAGAAGCAGATCTCGTCCATCTTCGCGCACGCTATCGAAAATCTCCCTGACTCTTTCTGAGTTCACATCGTCGAACACCCATTCCTCACCGTTATGGGTAGCTTCACTCAATGCAGCAAATTCTGTCATCCCTATGAGAGTCGATACCGCTTCTTCAGGGAATGCAAATATAGGTACACCATGTTTCTTTAGATACTCGACTGCTTGTTCTACTGCGAAACCTCCAGTAAAAGCTGCCACAATTGGCTTCTCTGGATGCTTGCGATTTGCTTCGACTATTACTTCAGCTACTTTATCAACTTCCAGTACTGCCGTAGGGCTCAATAGAACCGTAACAGCGTCTACATTAGGATCCAAAAGAACAGCGTTTAATGCTATTTCGTACCTATCATAGTGAGCATCTCCAATAACATCTACTGGGTTATATATGTTGGCCATAGGAGGCATTTTCTCGCGCAACAAAGCAATTGTGTCCTCGCTGAAGCGAGCCATCTCAAGGCCGCCGAGCTCAATAGCGTCAGTTGCAACAATTCCCAATCCACCAGCATTTGTGACAACGGCAGTACGCTTACCTTTAGGGATAGGTTGGGTTGTAAACGCATTGGCAAGTTCAAACAGCTGGGTCATGGTTGTGGCTCTTAGAATTCCTGCGTGCCTAAAGGCTGCAGAATACGCCGTGTCTGAACCGGCAAGCGCTCCAGTGTGAGAAGAGGCGGCCTGAGCGCCTGCAGAACTCACCCCAGATTTTAGTGCAACAACAGGCACTCGCTGGATTGCTTCTCTTGCAACTTTGATAAACCGATCTCCTTCTACTACGTCTTCAAGATAAAGGCAGATCACTTTAGTGTCCTCGTCATGACTAGCTGCTTCGATAAAGTCGGCCTCATTAAGATCTGCTTTATTTCCCATACTCACAAATTGGCTAAATCCCAAGCCATTCTTAAGACTCCAGTCCAGAATAGCTATACACAGGGCACCGCTTTGCGATATAAACGCTATGTTGCCCTCAAGAGCCATTTCTTTGGCAAATGTGGCGTTAAATGGGGTATGGGTATCTATAATTCCCAGTACGTTGGGGCCAACTATACGCATTCCATATTTTCGGGCGATCTCGACTAGTTGTTCCTCAAGTTCCCGGCCTTCCTTACCCACTTCTTTGAAGCCAGCAGTAATCACAATCAAAAATTTGACTCCGGCCTTCCCACAATCTTCAGCCACTGAAAGGGTTGCTTTCGCAGGAACGCATATTACTGCTACATCTATAGGTTTACCAACATCAATAGCCGTAGGGTATGCTTTGAGTCCTGCTATCTCAGTTTCTTTTGGGTTAATGGGGTAGATCTCACCCTTGTATCCAGAAGACATCATGTTCCGGACAACTGCATAGCCGATCTTACCGGGAGTGTTCGATGCGCCAATCACTGCTACCGATTCTGGACGCATAAGGGATGTTAAATCGTTCATATTTACAGCACCTTCCTATAACAATATGGCAAAACGCAATCACTCTCAACAAGTCTAACATAAGTTATCTTTCTAAGTAAACCGAGCATTTATTCACAACTTTTCACTAAACTTTCATCACACCACAACGCTTTCAACACGCTCAACAATTGATGTTTGACCCCTGGTATGCTCATTTCTAACTGCGCAACCAGTTCTTTCATAGATTGCCGCGACGTATTCCCTGAAACAGTGCAAACTGCTGGTACCACAGGTAATCCAGTTTGTCTAGCGGTTTTGTCTATCTGCTTTTCCTCTAGATATAAAAGTGGACGAATGACTTGTATTTGCTGCCTAGATAGATAGGTTTTTGGCCTAAAACAGTCTAGTCTGCCTTGATAGAACATGTTCATAAACAGCGTCTCTATGGCGTCGTCTAGATGATGGGCAAGAGCAACCTTGTTGGCTCCCATCTCGTGTGCGGTTTTGTAGAGACATCCCCTCCTTAACCTCGAGCACAAAGAACATTCGGTTTTATTCCCTTCGTAGCCAGTAACTATCTTCGCAATATTTGAGTAAATAACGTGATGAGGTATGTTAAGTTGTTCTAGAAATTTGCATACGTCTTGTAAAGCATCTGGGTCAATCGGCCATGGCTCCCCCAGATCTACAATGACAGCTTCCAAAGAAAACTTTGCTGGTGATCGTTTGAGGATATCGGAAAGAGCCCACGCCAAAAAAAGACTATCTTTACCTCCTGAAACACCAACAACTATTCGATCACCTTCTTCAATGAGGTCGTAATCTGATATAGCCTGGCCTATAGGGCCAAACACTCTGCCTTTACCTCTAGCACACACCAAAACACACCCCAAACTCAATGTCAAACCCAACTGGTAATACACCTTGCCACACGTATAGTATACAATTGAATGTACACAATCCCAAACGGGGGTAGTTGAATTGAACGCCGAGAAGAAAGAATTGAAGAACTATGTGTATATGGATAACGCGGCTACGACCAAACCCTATCCCGAAATTGTAGAATACATGTCTTTCGTACAAGAGAATTTTTACTGGAACCCATCTGCGCTTTATGGGTTTGGCGTTCAATCGGAAAGACTGATCCGGAGAGCGCGGAATTCTGTAGCTTCTTTGATAGGCGCTCATGAAGATGAAATCTATTTTACGTCAGGTGGGACGGAATCCAATAATTGGGCTTTAATTGGAAGTATCCGAGCGTTCGATGGCAAAAGAAAGCACATAATAACCTCTTCTGTCGAACATCCCTCTGTAACCGCTACAACTGAATACTTGAAGCAAGCAGGTTTCGAAATAACTGTAGTACCTGTAGATAGGCAAGGGTTTGTAGATCCTCAACAAGTGCTAGACGAAATAAGATCTGATACGTGCCTTATATCTATAATATCAGTCCAAAACGAAGTAGGGACTATTGAGCCGTGCCAAGAGATCGGCCTTTGTTTATCGCAAATGGGGCCAAAAGCTCCAATTTTTCACATAGATGCTGTACAAGGTCTTGGACACGTGCATATAGATGTTAATAAATGGGGAGTAGACCTTATGACCTTGAGTTCTCACAAAATTCATGGACCTAAAGGTGTAGGCGCCCTTTTTATTCGCAAAGAAACCCCTATCAAACCTCTAATATTTGGGGGTGATCAGGAAAAAGGTCTCAGGGCAGGCACTGAAAACCTTGCAGGAATATGCGGTTTCCGTATGGCTTGCGATATGTGCAAAAATGATATGGATGAAACTAGAGATAAATTAGTAAAATTCAAAACAAAACTTGTTGCAGGGATAACTGAAGCGTTCCCTGATGCGGTGCTAAACGGTCCAGATATACACCTTTCGGCACCTCACATAGTAAACTTCTCTTTTCCCGGTTTTAGAGGGGAAACTATACTGTACGGCCTGGAAGAAAGGGGAGTGCTAGTATCTACAGGTTCTAGCTGCTCATCCCGGAAAAGGGAACCTAGCCCAATTTTGCTGGCCATGGGTAAAACTCAAGAGGAAGCTTGGTCTGCTATAAGGTTTTCTATGTCTCGCTTCACTACAGAAAAAGACGTAGAAGCTACTGTGCTTGCAGTAGAAGATTGTTTGAAAAAACTAGAACCCTGGCGCAAAAAGATGATATAGAAATGATACGAAAGGCGGCTGAGAAATCACTCACATGGAAAAGGTATTGCTAATTCGCTACGGAGAAATAGGTTTGAAAGGACAAAACCGCAAGTATTTTGAAGATACTCTGCGCAGAAATATACTTTTAGCAGTGAGAAATCAAGTATCCGATAACCAAGACATCCAGGTGCTAAGATCATATGGCAGGTTTTACCTAACTGGGTTTGATGCCGAACACCAAGAAGAATGCATGGATGTTATCTCAAAGATACCGGGTGTTGTAGGAGTTTGCCCTGCTATTGTCGTGGATAACGTTGTCGATGCTGTGGAAGAAGGGGCTGTAGCCATAATGAAAGAAGCTGTGGCCCAGATTAGTTTGGGCAGATCTACAGTCACGTTTAAAGTTAGCACCAAACGTCCTAACAAATCTTTTCCCTTCACATCTCCGGAAATGAACCAAAGGATAGGAGCAGTGATTCTTAAGAACGTGCCAGGCTTGAGCGTAGATCTACACAATCCAGACATCATCCTCAACCTTGAAATTCGGGAAAAAGGCACATACCTGTATGTATACGATAGGCCAGGCCCCGGAGGTTTGCCAGTAGGGGTTTCTGGGAGAGGTACGGTGCTAATCTCTGGCGGTATAGACAGCCCTGTATCTGCGTATATGGCCATGAAGCGCGGCGTTGATGTAAATGCTCTCCATTTCTGGAGTTATCCCATAACAGGCCAGAGAGCCAAAGATAAGGTCGTAGATATATGCAAGGTACTCAGGCAATTCCATCCCCAATTCCGTCTTTTCATAGCTCCTTTTACAGACATTCAAACTCAGATCATCGAAAAGTGCCCTGAAAACTATCGAGTTATAACTATGAGACGCATGATGATGAGGGTGGCAACTGAGTTTTGCAAGAACGAAGGAGGGCAAGTGATTTTCACAGGAGAAAATCTGGGACAAGTGGCAAGTCAGACCCTGGAAAGTCTAACAGTCATTGAAGACGCCGCAGGTCTTCCCATACTCAGGCCTCTTATATGTTTCGATAAAACGGAAATTATAGATAAAGCCAAAGAAATTGGGACTTATGATATTTCCTGTCTGCCTTACGAAGACTGCTGTTCGGTATTTGTTCCTAAACACCCTGTGACAAAGCCCACACTAGAACGTGCAATAGCTGCCGAGAAAAATATCGATGTAGACCTACTGGTAAAAGAATGTGTCGAGGGTATACGAGAAGCACAGTTGGAAGATGATATCTAGTTTTTGCCCATAATATATTGGAGTGTAGATAAGTGGAGACAACAAGTAAGACTTTTAAATACTTTGTGGAGACTTTTGGTTGTCAGATGAACGAAAGAGATTCTGAAACCATAGAAGGACTCCTTTTAGCTAAAGGATTTTCGCCTGCAGAAACTGTGCAAGAGGCAGACGTAGTAGTCGTAAATACCTGCGCTGTAAGGGAATCGGCCGAATCTAAAGTTTGGAGCAGAATTGGGGAAATTGCAGCGTCTTCAATAGACAAAAAACCGCCTGTAATAGTTCTAGCCGGATGTATGGCTCAGATACCTGAGAATATAGAAAGAATTAAAACCCAAGCGCCGTATGTAAGAGTAGCAACGGGTCCAGGCTACATTCATCACATACCTGATCTTGTTGAAAGGGCTCTTTCAGACCCGACAGAAAGACTGTTACTAGCCGTATCCCCAACTCGAACCGGGGCATGCCGAGATGAATCTGCTCAAACCCTGCCTGAAGGATTGCCTAGGAAGAAGGTCCAAGGGCCTAGCGCGTACGTTAACATAATGTACGGATGCGACAACTTTTGTACGTACTGCATTGTTCCTTTCGTAAGAGGACCGCAGGTATCTAGAAAACCCCAAGATATAATCGAAGAGGCAAAAAGTCTGGTAGAGCATGGTTGTTGCGAAATTATCCTTTTGGGGCAAAACGTAAATGCTTACGGCCTAGATTTAGATGGAAATTACTATTTTGCTGATTTGCTCAAGGATCTAGATGAAATTAAAGGAATAGAAAGGATACGGTATTTTACATCGCACCCTGCCTACTTTTCCAAGGAAATAGTGGACGTGATTAAAGAAACTAAGCATGTGTGCGAGCACTTCCACCTTCCAGTTCAGTCAGGGAGCAATAGAATACTGAAACTCATGAATAGAAAGTACACTCAAGAAGAGTACTTAGAACTAACATCCTATATCAGAAAGCAAATACCTGATGCGTCTATTACCACTGACATTATCGTAGGTTTCCCAAGCGAAACTGATGAAGATTTTCGAGATACGCTCACCTTAGTTGAAAAAGTTCGATTTGACGGGGCATTTACGTTCATCTTTTCCCCTCGTTCCAGAACAGCCGCAGCACGAATGAAAGAACAACTTCCCAGGGAACTAAAGTCTGAAAGACTGCAAGAACTGGTAGCAGTTCAGCATGGGATAACCAGATCCATTAATTCCAGTTTACTAGGAACTGTTCAAGAAGTTTTGATAGAAGGACCTGATAAGAGATATCCCCAATATTCCCGTGGGCGTACTCGAACAAATAAACTTGTAGTATGTACAGCTACAAACCTTGAACCTGGAGACATGGTAAATGTTAAAATTGAAGAAACAGGAACTTGGTATCTAAAAGGTCCTTTACACAGTTGAAGCACGGGTTTTGTTCTTAAAGCGGAGGAATATGTCTTGTCCAAATACAAAACTCCAATGATGGTTCAATACCGATCTCTCAAAGAAAAACATAAAGACGCCATCCTCTTATTCAGACTAGGGGATTTTTATGAAATGTTTTTCGAAGATGCAGAAATCGCTTCTAAAGAGCTGGACATCACCCTTACCAGTCGAGACGCAGGTAACGGTCTTAAAGCTCCTATGTGCGGAGTCCCATATCACGCAGTAGATGACTACATAGGGACACTCATATCTAAAGGATACAAAGTTGCCATTTGCGAACAAATGGAAGACCCTCGAAGGGCTAAGGGATTAGTGGAAAGAGATGTGGTTCGAGTTATAACTCCGGGCACGTACTGGGAAGGAGCGGATAGCACAACTTTTAACTACATCACTGCAGTGTATCCATGGTACGGATCAAGAGGGGAGATAAACTCGTTAGGCCTTTGTTCCTGTGACTTATCTACAGGAGAAATACTTCTAGGCTGGCTAGATGAGGAAGGATTAGATAATCGCCACACCAGTCAGAAGCTTGTCGATGAATTATCTAGATTGTTGCCGAAAGAATGTGTACTCCCAGAAAGCCTAAGAGATAAGGGTTTGCACAAAACAATAATCAAGAATTTCCCTGGGCTGTTCGTATCGTTTTTAGATGATGAATCTTTCCAAGGAGATGACGCTGAAGTTGATATTCCTGCTGAATGGCTAACTGAAAAAGTGCCGCCAGCTGCCTCAAGAGCCACATCGGGACTATTAGCCTACTTGAAACAAACCCAGATGCTAGAACTTAACCACTTAAAAAAGCCGAATTTGTACTTAAAAGATGCTTTTCTAGAAATAGATCAGTCCACCAGGAGAAACTTAGAACTAACTCAAAGGATAACCGGGGGAACATACGGTTCCTTGACGTGGGTGTTAGATGAGTGTTCAACATCTATGGGTTCCAGAATATTGAAAAAATGGGTAGAGAGGCCTTTGAGAGACCCGCAAGCCATCGAAGAAAGGCTTTCGGCAGTTGAAGAACTAACCCAGGACTCAGCTTTATTGAACAACATCCGACGCTCACTTTCTGGAATAAAAGATTTGGAGAGGTTGGTCACGAAAATCTCATACAAGACATGTAACGCCAGGGATTTGATAGCGATTGCCTCATCCCTCGAAAAAGTGCCCCTCTTAAAAGAGGAACTGCGATTAGTTTCATCAGACCTTTTAAAACAAATCTTGAGGGACCTAGATGAGATTCCCGAAGTAGTGGATCTAATAAGGCAGGCTATAGTAGATGAACCCCCGATCTCGTTAACAGAAGGCGGTCTCATCCGTTCAGGGTATAGTCAAGAAATCGATGAGTTAAGGGATCTAGCCGCAGGTGGCAAAAAGTGGCTTGTAGATCTAGAAACTAAGGAAAAAGCAAGAACCGGGATAAAGTCGCTTAAGGTCGGCTACAATAAAGTGTTTGGATATTACATAGAAGTAACCAAACCAAACCTACACTTGGTTCCAGATGATTACATTAGAAAGCAAACCTTGGTCTCAGCTGAGAGATTTGTTACGCCCGAACTCAAAGAGAAAGAGACACAGATATTAGGGGCTGAAGAAAAGCTCTTTAAGGAAGAGTACAGGGTATTTAGCGAAGTTCGAGACGTTGTAGGAGCCCACATAAGAAGTCTTCAAAAAACTGCCCTCACCATAGCCCAATTAGACGTGCTTGGCAGTTTAGCCTATATCGCCAACCTGTACGGATACGTAAAACCTGAAATAAGATGCGATGGCAAAATCACCATCAAAGAAGGCAGGCATCCTGTATTGGAAAGGGTGCTTCCTCCAGGCAGTTTCGTTCCTAACGACCTTATACTAGATGACAATGAAAGAATGCTCATAATCACAGGGCCAAATATGGGAGGCAAATCCACTTATTGCAGGCAAACAGCCCTTATAGTCCTCATGGCTCAAATGGGATCTTTCGTGCCTTGCACCTATTGTTCTATCGACTGTGTAGATAAGATTTTCGCTAGAGTAGGCGCTTACGACGACATTGTTTTGGGACAATCTACTTTTATGACAGAAATGAACGAAGTGTCTAGGATTGTAGAAAATGCCACACCTAAGAGCCTGGTTATACTTGATGAAATAGGGAGGGGAACTAGCACATTTGACGGTCTTTCCGTAGCCTGGGCCGTTGTAGAATATTTAGCAGATGAGAAGCATGTAGGAGCCAAGGGCCTTGTGGCTACCCACTATCGTGAACTTACGCTTTTATCTGAGTTGAAGCCTAACATTGCTAACTACCACGTCACCGTAAAAAGAGCAGGAGACGATATTATTTTCTTGAGAAAAGTAGCCAAAGGGGTAGCTGCTGGAAGTTTTGGAATCGATGTAGCCGCTATGGCAGGTCTGCCCGACGAGATTGTAGAAAGAGCTCGAGAGATTCTTCAGGCTCTGGAAACTGAAGCCCGAAAAGGCTCCAAGTCCCAAAAGAGCATACTAGGGCATCTGGCTTCTAGAAGTTTGGGAACGATGGATAGTTACCAAATTCCTGGACAACCCCTTTTGCTTGGTTTTTCTTCAACTGTAGATGCTTCTAGGTATGAACAATACGACGAGATAATATCTATGCTCAACGACATAGACGTAGATAACATAACTCCTTTTCAAGCCCTTGAAATCCTTTACACTATAAAGGACATACTAATAAGGACCAAGGAGGAATAAACTGCTTATGCTCTCATCTATTAGAAAACTTGACCCACAGGTAGCAACTCAAATCGCCGCAGGAGAAGTTGTAGAACGCCCTGCCTCTGTCGTCAAGGAATTGGTGGAAAATGCCATAGACGCAAATGCCAAGCGCATTACCATAGATATAGTTGATGGTGGCCTGGAGTATATAAGAGTGTCCGACGATGGCATAGGTATGTCTAAAGATGACGTTATTTCGGCTTTGGATCGCTTTGCCACCTCAAAGATTCAATCTGTATCTGATCTTGAAAAAGTTCGAACCTTAGGATTCAGGGGTGAAGCCCTTCCCTCCATAGCTGTGTGCTCAAAATTAACCCTTGAAACCAGAGCCAACACCTCAGAGTCAGGGACAGCTATATACGTTGAGGGAGGACACGTCGTGTCATTAGTAGAAAAAGGGCTTCCTCAAGGAACGACTGTGACAGTACAGGATCTGTTCTTCAACGCTCCAGCTCGCCTCAGATTCATGAGAACAAAGAGCCGCGAAAGGGATGCCATCATAGAAGCGGTGGAACGATTAGCCTTGGCCTGGCCCTCAATTAGTTTTACCCTAACGATCAATGGAAGAATCGTTTTTCACACAACGGGGAACGGTTTGAGGAACGCAATAACAGATATATTCGGCCCTGAGATGGTTGAATCTTCAATAGAAGTTTATCGTAGATATCCTGGTGAGATAGTTGTGCAAGGATTTGCAGGTAAGCCTAGCAACTATAGGAGCAGACGTGATCGGCAGATATTTTCTGTAAACCAGAGGCCTATCAAAAACCCGATACTGGGCTGGGCTTTAGACAGCGCTTACGCAGGATTATTACCGCCGAAAGGTTATCCTGTAGGTATAATTGACATATCAATACCTCCTGATCAAATTGATGTCAATGTACACCCAACAAAAGCAGAAATCAAATTCAAGAATGACAGGGAAATTCGACACATGGTTACAGAAAGCGTTAGAGAAAGCCTTATAGAAGCAGGTTACTTGCTTGAAAATGCCGAACCCCGATCCTTTCATGTGACGCCTTCTGAGACATATGATATTCCGGTGGGATACACATCAAACCTTATGGAAACGGAAGAAGGCGGCTATCCTATTGAACATGACTCTTCAACGTACGATCAAACCCTGCCCGACGGCTGGGAATACCTAGGAGACCTTCAGAATACATATCTAGTAGCCAAAACCGAAGACTCCTTGCTTATTGTAGACCAGCACGCGCTGGCAGAAAGCATTGCATACCAAGCGTTGTTGAAAGGCGAGAGCGGTAGCCAGGAACTGCTCATTTCTGAGATCATCGAGCTCGGACCAAAAGAAGCGTCACTTTACGAGGAATATGGGGCAGTTCTGGAAGAAATAGGCTTTTCCACAAGACTCCTTGGAACACGCACAGTGCTTGTAACAAAGGTCCCAGTTATCTTAGGAAAACCTCTCTCGCCAGATTCGTTTAAAGAAATCCTTTTGTCAGCTTATAGCAATGCAGAAGAAGGCTTAGATCAAGCCAGGATTCTTGCCAAAGCTCAGTTGGCTACTGCCGCGTGCCATAGTTCTGTAAGGGCTAACGAGCCTTTAACGCGCGAAGAAGCCATTGCTCTTCTTAAAAAACTATCATTGGATCCGACACTTGTAACGTGTCCCCATGGCAGGCCTACAACTCACAAGATGCCTTACGCCGAAATAGCCAAACTGTTTGGACGGTAACATCTTGTCCCGTTAGCCGCCCCGGTTACGATATAATAGCAATAGAGTGTTTTACTACAAACTGACGAAAGGACGCTTTCCAGAAACCTTGGACAAACTTTTGGTTATCACGGGGCCAACCGCATCGGGCAAGTCGAGCCTAGCTTTGCATTTGGCTCAAATATACCCGTTAGAAATAATATCTGCCGATTCAATGCAGGTTTATCGACATATGGATATAGGCACAGATAAAGTTCCCAAAGAGATCCGAGAGCAAATTCCTCACCACTTAATCGATATTAAGTATCCAGATGAGCCTTGGAGCGTAGAAGAATTTCAACGAAGGGCCACACAGGCGATAGAGGAAATTCAAGGCAGAGGTCGATTGCCTTGTGTTGTAGGAGGCACCGGGTTTTATATCCAAGCCTTGTTATATGATTTTCCTTTGGAAAATGCTCCTCCCAACCCGGAGTTAAGGAATAGACTCCGGGAAACAGCGCAGGTTAAAGGCAATGTTTATGTACATAGCATCTTGAAAGGCATTGATCCAGAATCATATGAAACTCTACACCCAAATGATCTCAAGAGAGTTATTCGGGCTATTGAATATTATGAAGCTACGAAGAAACCTATCTCGGAAAGAAAGCGTCTGCCTAATAAGAGTCCATACGATACGTTGTTGTTAGGCTTAAAATGGGACCGTCAACAACTTTACGAAAAGATCGATGATAGGGTAGAGGAACAATTTGCTAAGGGCCTTGTAGACGAGGTCATGCATCTTTTTGAGATGGGATATGGGCCAGATCTTCCAAGTATGCAGGGAATCGGGTACAAAGAAGTAGGCTGGATGTTGTACGGACTTATAACCGAGTCTGAAGCCAAAAATATTTTAAAACGTAACACAAGACGGTACGCAAAAAGACAGTTTACATGGTTCAAGAACGTTGACGACATCATTTGGCTGCCTTTTGGAAAAGACGTGCCCATAATCTGTGTCGTAGAAGATGCCAGCCGCGAAATAGACAATTGGCTGAGCAAACAGTAGCTTAGAGGGAAGAACCGAATACGAAAAGTCGTTTATTTGGAGGGTATTAGTTTGAGCGCCAAAAATACTGCAAACTTTCAAGATAGATACCTTAGTCAACTTAGGAAAAAGGCTGTGCCTACCACGGTATACTTAACCAACGGATTCCAATTGAAGGGCGTAATCACTGCATTCGATAATTATACAGTGCTTATGGAAGTAGACGAAAAGCAAATGCTAATTTTCAAGCATGCAATTTCCACTATTGCGCCTATGAACTCGGTGGATATAAAAAACGAAGCGCCTGAAGACGAAAACGATGTATAATTATAATAGTGGTAAATAATTATCTAATAGGAGGAATGCCATTGAAGAATAATTTAGATAATGAGAAAACAAGAGCAATTATCTGCTCACTTGACATTAGAACAAAATCATCAAAGAATCGTGAAAAGGCCCATATGTTACTTACACCTCAAGAGTCTGCCCAAGAGCTTACAGCATTGGCCGAAACATTGGACATGGAGGTTTGCGATGTAATTATCCAGCAAAGAATGTCGCCAGACCCAGCTACTTACCTAGGGAGAGGAAAAGCCGAAGAAATAGCCCAGATAGCCAAAGACTTAGGCGCCTCGTATGTGCTAATAGACGGTCAACTTTCTCCAACACAGGTAAAGAACCTGCAAGACATTACCGAAGCTACAGTGCTAGATCGAACGGAAGTAATCTTGAACATTTTTGCAGAGCGAGCTACCACAAAAGAAGGCAAACTTCAAGTTGAACTCGCAACTAGAAGACATGAACTTACCCGTCTAACAGGATATGGTACAGTTCTATCTAGTCTTGGAGCAGGTATAGGGACTAGAGGCCCTGGAGAACAGAAACTTGAGGTAGATCGTCGTGTAGTAAGGGACAGAATATCCCTGCTTTCCAAGGAGCTGGAGAAAGCCAAGAAGGTCCGTGAGGTCCAGCGGAAACAACGTAAAGAATCCATGATACCCCACGTAGCCTTAGTAGGGTACACCAACGCAGGAAAATCTACGCTTTTTAAAGCCCTTTCTGGAGAACAAGAAGTGCTTTGTGACGACAAACTTTTTGCAACTTTGGACCCATGGACTAGAAAATGCATATTACCCTCGGGAAAATTGGTCTTAATCTCCGATACTGTAGGGTTCATACAAGGTTTGCCTCACGATCTAATATATGCGTTTCGTTCTACCCTTGAAGAATCTCTGGATGCAGATGTACTTATCCACGTAGTAGATATTTCGTCCCCAATATGGGCGGAACAAGTACAAACAGTTGAACAGGTTTTGAAAGACCTAGGCGCTGGAGAAGTACCTACAATTTACGCATTCAACAAATGTGACAAAGTTAGAGACGTAAATGTGGCAGAAATCGCCGCGGAATACAGGGGAATTCCCATTTCAGCGCTCTACGGCTACGGGTTAGAAGACCTCTTTATGCGCATAGAAAAAGAGCTCCTGTCTAAAACCAAGATAGTTTCGTGGAAAATCCCCTACGTCATGTGGGACGTGCTGTCGGAGATTAGGGAATATGGGACCATCCTCGAAGAAGTATATGACACTAACGGCGCACAAGTTACATGCAGACTAGCTCCTGCCGACATTTCTCGCCTTAGTAAAAAATTGTCAGGATGATAGCGCATTGAGAATAGATTATGAGTCCTTAGACGTTACAAAAGAAACTAGGCAACTGGCCCAAGAATGCATTGGGAATCTGCGAGAAATCTGGGATAATGTGGATTCTTTAATCTTTCGCAACCAGGTCAAAGTGCTTGATGCTTTTGTGGATTGTAACATATCATCAACCCATCTTTGGCCGTCTACAGGCTACGGCTACCAAGATACAGGTAGGGAGGGGCTCGAGTCCTTATTTGCCAATATCTTTGGCGCAGAAGCAGCCCTGGTGCGTTTGGCTTGGACATCTGGAACTCATGTGTTGAAGACGGTTCTTTTTGGACTGTTGAGACCTGGTGACGACCTATTATCTATCACAGGTGTACCATATGAAACCTTACGCCCGGTTATAGGTATAAGCGATTCGCAAGAAGTTGAACCTGGAAGCCTCAGGGATTTCGGTATCAATTATAAAGAGAGCCCGTGTCTTATCCATTACGAAATGGGAAGTATAGATGAACAGACGTTAGAACGGGAAATTGAAAAAAACATTTCAGAGAAAACTTCTGCTATTTTCATCCAAAGATCTAGGGGATATTCTCACAGAAAGACCATATCCATTGAATCTATTGAAAAAGTAGCAGGGATCGTAAATCAAAGGTGGCCCTGGATCCCTATACTTGTTGATAACTGCTACTGCGAATTTACAGATGTGGTTGAGCCCACCTCAGTAGGTGTCGCTGTTGCTGCAGGTTCTCTCATAAAGAACCCTGGGGGTGGTTTGGCTCCAACAGGGGGATACGTAGTAGGTAAGAGCAAATATATAGATCGGGTGGCAGAAGCTCTTTACGCCCCGGGTCTAGGCAAGGATGCAGGAAGCAATCCATACGGCTACAAAGATGTGTATCAAGGAGTTTTTTTGGCTCCTAAGGTCGTAGGAGAGTCCCTCAAAGGGGCATCTTTTGCCAGCGCTTTTTTCCAGAGCTTGGGGTTTCAAACAGACCCAGGTCCCTTTGAAAAGAGGGAAGACATAGTTCAGGAAATAATCCTGGAAACGCCAGATAATCTCAAATGCTTTGCCCAGACTATACAGGCTTTTTCGCCAATCGATTCGTTCGCCACGCCCGAGCCCTGGGAAATGCCCGGTTATTCATGTCCTGTAATAATGGCAGCAGGCACTTTTGTTCAGGGGTCTTCCATCGAACTATCGTCTGACGGTCCTTTTAGACCGCCTTACTCAGTTTACCTGCAAGGAGGGCTAACTAAAGAGCACGTCATATACGCATGCATGAAAGTAAAAGATCGTCTTGAACAGAAGACTTACTGAAGGGATCTGTACAAACCTACAACTTTACCCAGAATTTGAACTTCTTTGGAGACAATTGGTTCGTAATTAGGATTCTCAGCCTTAAGCACAATCACACTTTCATCTTTATAAAAAGTTTTTACAGTAGCTTCATCATCTATAAGGGCGACCACAATGTCACCATTTTCGGCTGCATCTTGCTGTTTGACCACAACCATATCGCCATCGAAAATCCCTGCACCTATCATACTGTCACCTTGCACTCTTAACATAAACACGTTTTCGCTACTAACAAAGGAACGGGGGAGCGGCACAAACTCATCTATGTTCTCCACAGCCAAAATTGGTACACCTGCACGAACAGTACCTACCACAGGAACCATAACAGAAAGGGAGCGGCGACTTCCACCTACGCCTTCTCGCACGTTAAATGCTCGCGATTTCTGCGCACTTCTTTCAAGGTACCCTTTGCGTTCCAAAGTCTTTAGGTGGCTGTGCACAGTCGCTGTAGATTTTAAACCCAACCTTTCCCCTAATTCTCTAACAGAGGGAGGATAACCCTTTTCATCAATATAATCACATATAGTCTGCAGAACCTTGGCTTGCTGAGGGGTAAGATCTTCCATGGATACCTCTCCTTCCAAATTGCTTCCTGCCAAAAAGTGTACCATCATGTAAACGAAAAAGCAAACTTATGTTTGCCTCACTATCACTTTATGATTCTGCGGCCACCGCAAAATTGAACTGATAGGGCATTCGAATACTCGCTGCCATGAGCGGCCTTGAAACTGTTAATTACAACACCCGCAGTTGCCGTAGAGTGGATAAATCGATAATCACCGATATATATCCCAACATGGGATGGCCCATCACTGCCTTTTTGAAAGAAAACCAAATCGCCTGGCTGAAGTGCTGCAATCGTCGGTACAGGCTCGCCTTGTTTGAATTGCAGATCAGCATCTCTTCTAAGATGGTAGCCATTGATCTTCATGCAAAATTGTACAAAACCCGAGCAATCGAAGCCATATGAAGTACAGCCGCCCCAAAGATACGGAAAACCGAGGTACATTTTTGCAACTTCAATCACTCCAGATGCGTCTGATTGCTTCTTAAATACATTATCGCGACTATCGAAACGTAACATGTTCGCAGTTTTCGTATAAGCTGAACCACCTCCCGGGATAGCAAGCTCAACCCATTCTCCTTTTTGCGACAGGATAGGGAGGACCGATCCATGAACCAAACGTTTTTCAAAAACCATTTCGCCACCTGGGGAATCCAAGCACTCAGCCATTTTCACAGCAATTAGAGCCACTTCCGAATCCCAGAATTCATCTAAATACTCCTTATTGCACACCACGATATCCTCGCCATACGCCCAGCCTAGATACTTATCTTCCATTTGAACGAGATACCAATCATCCTGAGCCTTTAGGACGCGCAAGATATCGCCTAGCCTAGCCTGGGTAACAACATCTTCCCAGTCTTTTCTCTGCGGGCCTGCGCCCAAATTGATCACTGGTTTGCATACCAGAGCCCAGACCTGGTCCTCAAGTTCAGGCCCAGGCAAAACCCTGATTTGATCAGTAACCTGGAGATCCAACTCTTCGGATATCCTGACCAGTAACTCATCCCTAAGTCTTTGTTCGCTGGTCTCGCCAGTTAAGGTGATCTTACCCCTAGTAATTCCAGAAAGTTCAACATCAAATATACACTCTCTTTCGGAAAGCCCAGCTTCTTCGAGCAATGCTACGCAAATTTCTTTCAACTTCGCGCTGATTTCCTTCTCTGACAGAGCAGGTATGTCTTCGTAGCATCCTAAGGAGAAACACGTGAGGAAACAAATCACTGTTAACATAAGCCAAGAAAACCTGCAACGTAACTTCTTTATACGCGCCCAATCCCAACTCAAGGATTTCAAAACCCCTTTCACCGACCTAATCCCGCAATACAAGTCGCCCTGTTCGTATTCTACGTTCTCCAAAGCACAATCTGATTCCTTCTTAGGTGCAACGAACTAACTCCCACACCCGCGACTTCAACTCTTTAACGTCCGATAATATACATTATGTTAACCAACTTTATCTGCACGAAAAAATTATTTTCCGCCCCTTGCTCTAGACCATTTATGGGGATCTGCTAAAAACTGTCTCACTTCCCTAGCCGTATCTGAAGAAAATGCACCTGTCTCTTCTGCAACGTCTACAATGGTAGGCCAATCAGTAAGCCACTGAACCTCAACATCCATTGAACCCAGACTCTTTTCATACTCTTCGTACAACGCGTATGACGCTACAGTAAATACGTAGTTCACATTCAGTTCTGCCATCCTAAGGCCCTTTATGAAGTTTACTTTGCTGCCTCCATCGAAAATCAAATCTTCGACTAACACAACATTTGTTCCTGGCACAGGATT
>DGFF01000075.1:58675-67523 GCA_002391545.1 Candidatus Fermentithermobacillaceae bacterium UBA3907
GTATTTACTATTTCTAGTAATAATTGATGTAGAAAACCTATAACCTCTTCCCTCTCAGGCACAAACGAAATCAGCCTTCGACAGTCTATATATACTGGGCTCTTAGTTCCTGAAGTAAGTGTAAAAGGTTCTTCAGGTCGGGCTCCAACAGCACCTATATCTATCAGAATTTTCGCAACTCTTTCTGACATAAATTGCCTATCTATTCGATCACCCATGAAGGTATCTCCTCCCCATACTTATGCTCAAGTTGTAACAGAATCTGCCGGAAATCGTCAGGCAGAGGAGCAGTAAACTCTTTATACTGATCATAATCTTCACCTAAAAACAATCCCAGTCTAAAGGCATGCAAAAGTTGTCCTTTAACTTCGGACATAGCAGTTTTGTGGCCATATACAGGATCGCCCACTACAGGGTGGCCGATATATGACATGTGGACTCTAATTTGATGGGTTCTACCTGTACGCAGATTTGCCTTTATCAATGTGTAATCGCTACCGAACCTATTGATCACTTGCCAATCAGTGACCGCTTCTCGTCCTTTGCCAGAACCTACATCCTTTATAACAGCCATTCTCTTACGGTCCCTGGGATGACGACCCAGAGGCGCATTCACAGTTCCCAAATCCTCTTTGAAAGATCCCCGGCACAAAACAATATATTCCCGTTTAATTGCCCTAGTTTTCATTTGCCGCTGAAGGGCCGCGAGAGCTCTCTCGTTCTTAGCCACCAAAATCAACCCTGTAGTGTCCTTATCCAACCTATGCACAATTCCAGGGCGATCACCTCTTCCCACGCCTTCAATTTCTGGGTAGTACCCTAAGAGCGCATTCACTAAAGTCCCTTCCCAGTGACCTGCAGCAGGATGTACAACCATTCCTCTTGGCTTGTCTACAACAATTACATCCTCGTCCTCATAAATAATGTCCAAAGGGATTTCCTCAGCTTTTATCTCCTTTTTCTCTACAGGAGGCACCCTTACTAAGACTACATCGCCAGGTTTGACCTTATACGAGGGTTTATCTACGACCTTTCCGTTCACAGTAACTCTACCTTCCACAATGAGAGCCTGGGTTTTAGAGCGTGAAAGCATCCCCTCCCCTACGCTAGGAATGAAAACATCCAACCTTTCAGATTGGTGTTCTTCTGAAACAACTGCGCTAATGCACTTTTCTTGAAATTCCGATTCATAAATCTTGTTGTCTGACAACCGGCACCTCCACCCTATCTCGATGTAGTACGGACACGACTACAAGTACAGTTACTCCAACGACTATGGCCGTATCAGCCAGGTTAAAAATGGCCGGAAAGTACTTAACACAAATGAAGTCCGTTACAGTACCGCGAATAAACCTATCGACAAGGTTCCCCATAGTGCCTCCCATAGTTACGCCAAGGGCTGTAACTACAGGCCATCCAAAACCTTGAATTCTGGGATATAAGAAAATGGCAAGACCTATGAACGCCACGCTTATCATTACGAATATCCATCTTGCACCCTGGAACATGCCAAAGGCTGCGCCAGCATTTTCAGTGTACTCAATCCTCAGCCAACCGTTAATAAGCGATGTAGACTCGCCTACACTGAAATTGGATCTTATATACCATTTGCTTACCTGATCCAGAAGCAAAATCCCTAAACATGAACACCAAAACGCCACGTCACACGCCCTACTTTCATGTGCATACGCCTAAAATACAAGGCCGAACTGCAATCTTTATCCTACGAAATCTCTTTACAGCATACACAAATAGAAGCTACCGCTGCAAGGCTTCGTTAGCTTCTATATGTTTAGTGTTAGTTCCTCCTGTAAAGTCATCCCATCTATACTTGCGCTGAATATAAAAGCGAAGGACATTATGATAAACTTTGCATAGCACGTAGCCCTTGCCAATTTGGATCGAAGCGGTGAAAAACATGTCGGCTAAGACTGGAAGATCGATCTCACTTTTCAAGTTTATAGTCATGCTTCTACTAGTATTGGGCCTATCAGGATTTAACGTTCTCTTTTCTATCCAATCTGTAGCCTTAGACCTAGATTTCTACGTCTCCAAATGGACTGAGCTGGGAGTGCCTAAATCGGTTGGGATAACCATGGAGGATTTAGAGCGCGTAGGAGAGCATCTTCTCCTTTATTTTACTGGAGATGCTCCATCTCCTCAGCTAACTGTAACTATAAACGGAACTCCTACTCTTATGTTTAAGGAACACGAAATCTCCCATCTAGAAGATGTTCGAATGTTGTTTCAAAGTGGATTGCTGGCAAAGCATATATGTGAGGGTCTAATCGCCATAGGTATTATCTTGAGCGCAGTAATAAATAAATGCCAAGATGCAGTTGCGAGCATAGCAAAAAGTCTTAAGCTCTCTGCTGTAATACTGTGCGCGGTAGTGTTAATCGTTACCTTAGCCGCCATTCTCGATTTCACAAGCTGGTGGACATCTTTTCACCTTATAACATTTACAAACGACCTATGGATTCTTGACCCTGAAGTCGACAGGCTAATACAAATATTCCCCGAAGGATTTTTCTATTCGGCTGTAACTAAAATCTGCGTCACTTCTCTGGTCATCGCTGGGGTTTACTTCATTCTAAGCCTTCTCATAAACTACTTGTCCTCCAACTACCGTAAGAAGCACCTCTAAATCTTTGATCTCCTCAGGGTCTACACAGTAGATGTCGTCTGATAATACAACGAAATCACATAAATACCCAGGAGACAATCTCCCTTTCTTATTCTCTTCATGTCCAGCGTAAGCAGCCCCTGTAGTAAACAAATGAACAGCCTCGTCTACAGTCATCTTCTGTTCGGGGTAGAAGCCCGAGGACGGATTTCCATTCATATCTTTTCTAGTTACTGCGCAGTAAATACCATATAAGGGATCTGGAGGCTCAACAGGACAATCAGAACCTCCTGCCAACGGAATTCCTTCTTCGAGCATTGTACGCCACGCGTACGACCATTTCATCCTCTCAGTCCCTACCCTATCAACGGCCCATCGCATATCTGTGGAAATGAACTTAGGCTGAATATCTGCCACCACGCGTAGGCTTTTCATTCTTGCAATTAACTCAGGGGATAGTATCTGAGCATGAACTATCCTATGCCTTAGGTCATATACAGGAAACCTGTTCTGGGCGTACTCTATAGCATCTAGGCTAACTCTTACCGCTCTATCCCCAATGGCGTGAATGGCAACTTGCATGCCGTGGATCTGAGCTTTATATACTGCCTCCATGAGTTCCTCTTCAGATACAACTAAGATGCCATGGTTCCCGGGATCATCGCTGTATGGAAATTCCAAAGCCGCCGTCCTTCCTCCGAGAGAACCGTCGGCAAAAAGTTTCACTGCGCCTATTCTAAAGTAATCGTGACCGTCTTTAGTCCTTAACTCGGAGTTTGACAAGTCTTCGAAGAATTCGGAAGGAATATCCCAATACACCCTTAATGGGAACCCCTTTCCTTGCACCCGCCTATATAAATCAATTGTTTCCCAAAAACCCCCTTGGCCATCATTGGTATGAACAGATGTAATGCCCTTGGAGAAAACGTACTGTATACCTTTGGCAAGAGCAGTTTCCGTTGCTTCAACGTCGGCCTTGGGGATACAAGACTGAACGAGTCCCAGAGCGGACTCCCGAAATACCCCTGTAGGTTCGCCCCGCGAATCTCTATCAATGGCTCCCCCTGTAGGGTCCTCCACGTCTTTAGTTATCCCTGCAATTTCTAAAGCCTTTGAAGACGCAACTGCGATATGCCCACATGTCCTAACCAAATAAACCGGCCTAGAGCCTGCCACTTCATCTAGATCATACCGTGTAGGATAACGCTTTTCAGCAAACTGATCTTGGTCCCATCCTCTCCCAATTATCCATCCACCTTCTTCTGTCTCCAAGGCTCTTTCTCTAACTTTTTCTTTCAATTCTTCAACTGATGCCACATCAACCAAGGACAACTGCTCCAAGTTGAGCCCAAAACCTAACAAGTGTATATGGCTGTCTATGAATCCAGGCATCACTGTCTTGCCGCCAAGATCTCTGGTCTCTGGTTTAACGCCGCGTGGGAAGGCATTCAAGCACTCTTCGTAATCACCGATGCAAATTATTCTACCTCCTAGCGATCCAATACTTCCCCCAGTTATCAGGTCATTGCCAGATGTACGCAAATCCCCATTTGTGAAAATTGTGGCTTTCAATTACACCCCTCCTTTGCCCTAGATACGCAAGCTTTTGCCAAAATATCTGTGGCGTCTATAACCTCTACCGCAAGGTCACCATCCTTCAGTATAAGAGGGATTTCTGTGCAGCCAGCGATTACAGCATCGCACCCCCGGGCTTCTAGTTTCCTAGCCTGCTCTAGTATGAGGTCTCTAGCTTTATCTAGAAGTGCAGCCTTTACGTAGTAAATAGACTCCATCACAAATCTCTGGTCTTCCTCATCTGGCAAAACTGTTTCAATATCTACCTTCGCCAGCGCCTTAGTGTATAGGCCTGTTCGCACTGTTCCTGTCGTAGCCAAAATCCCCACTTTCTTTACCCTGCCGTCGAGGTACTTTGCCACGTCGTCCATCATGTGTAGCACCGGAATGCTCACATTCTCCTGAATATCTTTGTGGAAGTAATGAGCAGTATTACACGGAATCGCAATAAAAGACGCTCCCGCTTTTTCCACGTTCTTAGCTGTTTCAATTAGAAGGGGCCTAGGATCTTGGCCGTGACCAAGAATGTACGCTGTTCTATCGGGTATCTTGGGGTTTGAATCTATAATGACGCGCAAGTGATCCTGGTCTTTCTGTGCAGGTGTATTCCGAATTATTTTCATGAACAAATCGCACGTAGCTTCAGGACCCATCCCTCCCAATATTCCAACAACTCCCATATTTTCAACTCCCATCAGGTATTGAACAAGTCTTTTGGGTCAAAAGCATGCTCTTCTGCCTCTTCTTTAGGTTCGTCATCTTCTAAGAGGCTTCGGGTCAAAGTCTCAAGGTTCTCATCGAACATCTCTAAAGCCGACTGGAGGAACGCTCTCATCTCTGTTTTAAACCTTACCACTTTCTGCCTCTGTAACTCCAGTTCCTGCCACACGTTTTTTCGAGTGTGCTCAGCTTCTCCCAGTATAATCTCGGCCTGACGCCTTGCCTCCTGCGTAATGGCTGCTGCTTCTCTTTCAGCCGCATCACGGATCTGGTCTGCAGCTTTTTGAGCGAGCACAATCGCGTTCTTTAACGTATCTTCCATTCCTTTGTACTGATCTACCCGCATCTCCAAATTGCCAATAACCCCACGTAGTTCTTCATTTTCGCGTATGAGCGCTTCGAACTCGGCTACAATCAGATCCAAAAATTCGTCTACTTCTTCTTCGTTGTATCCCCGAAAGCTTCTATTGAACTCTTTGTTATGTATATCCAAGGGCGTCAACGTGGGAATCCTGGGAACCGGCGCTTTGGTTCTTTCCTGGTCCATAAAACCCCCTCCAACAGATCAAAATTCCATCTTTCGATCAGTTATTTCCACACAAGAAGCGAAAGGTCCTGCTATCTTTATGACCGAGCCCCAAATAACTGTGTTCCTATACGGACAACTGTAGAACCTTCTTCTACTGCTATTTCGTAGTCAGAAGACATACCCATGGATAGTTCCTTCAAATTAGCTTCAGGTATACCACGATCTACCAGGTGATCTCTTAAATTCCTCAAATCTCTAAATGCATTGCGCGAAACTTGGGGGTCCAAAGAAAAAGGAGCTATGGTCATGAGGCCTACCAGCATTAGACCTGGCAACTCTAATACAGTTTCCGTTAATTCTAACGCTTCTTCAGGCATGCAACCGTATTTATCAGGATCTCGAGCCACATTGACTTGAACGTAAACAGGAAGATCCTCTTCACGGTATCTCTCACTAAACTTTGATAACGCTTGCGCTACCCTAATTGAATCCACAGTTTGCACCTCATCGAAAACCCTTACCGCCATTGATGCCTTGTTAGTCTGAAGATGCCCAATAAGCGCCACTTTAGCCCCTTCAAAGGCTCCCTCTTCCTTCTTGGCACGTCCCTCTTGGACTCGATTTTCCCCAAAATATGTAATGCCACAAGACTTGGCTTCCAAAATGATCTCTTTAGGAAAGGTTTTGCTTACGGCCATAATCCTAACTGAGTCGGGATCTCTTTTGGATCTACGGCACGCATCTTCAATCTTTCGTTCTATTGCCTTGAGATTATGCTTTATAATGCTATTTTCCGTCATCTGACCCTCCTTCCGTCAAAAAACGCCATCCCTCTAAGAACGATCTCGCTAGTTTCATCAATTCCCTTAATAACCGCCTGGTCTCCTTTTACCATCAAAACTTCTACAGGCCGAAACCGGGCATACGTTTTTTGGACCACTAGCACGCCCACTTGCCCATCCTTTTCCACCAAACTTTGCGAGGGCACTATAATTCCCTCTCGCTTACAAGCTATCAACCATGTGTAAGCCGTTCGCGCATATTTCTCAGGAGGTACATAATCTATCTCGCCAGAAATAATGGAGTATCCTGGGGGTTTGCCATCAATCACGCTAGTTATGATGCAGTCATACTGGCTTTCGTTCATTTCGATCTCAGCCTTATCACCGATGCTAAGATCTGGTCTCTCTTCAGTTTTTACAACCATGTAGAAATTCACATTCTCCCCTGAAACCACCCGACCAACCATTTCGCCTTCAGACACAAAGTATCCGTCTTCTATACTTACTGGCTGTGAATCGGCCAATTCAGAACATAATATGGTTAACTCAGATGCATCCTTTTGAGATAAATCTGCCGAAGACAAAACTAAGTCCTCTACAACAATGTCGTTAAAGAAAACTCCTAATCCTGTAGCTTTAATCTCCTGAGGATGATTGCTTTCAGGAGGCATTACTTCGCACACTGTATCCCCTGATCTAACAGATTCGCCACTTTCATACAAGAACTTGATCGTACCCGAGACAGGTGCTACGAGAATCTCCTGACCACCAGCGTAGATTGCATTCCCTGAAATCCTATCTTCTAAGATCCCTGGAGTTCCTCTTCCAATGGGAACAACCAAAGTGAGAAATGCTAAGCGAAGATACGGCCATAGCAAGACCAGGCCAACCAGGGCAATGGCAATTACCAATCCTGCAGTTTGCAGATTCTTGTGTATGCTTTTCTGTCTATCAGTTTTTTTCTTCTTCTTTGTTTTACCCATATCATAGAAAGAGTATTGCACAAAAAGAGCGAAGTCAAGAAACAACGTGCGACGCGTAGGAAGCACACGAAGCTAAGGCAAGCACTAATAGGCGCTGGCGTAGCGACTAGCAGACCCCGAAAGCAAAGGCACTATGTTCACTTGGGTTTCTCAGACGATTTCACTTTTCTCAGAAATGTGGGCACCTCAAATAAGTCTTTTGTATCAATGGTTACCCTGTCATCTTCCAATCTATATATTTTCCTTGGAGCAGTGCTATCAAATCCGGTAGCTATCACAGTTATCTGCACAGTATCTTTCAGGTTTTCATCGATTACAGCACCGAAAATAATGTTGGCATCTGGATCAGCAGCCTGAATAATGATCTCAGCGGCTTCGTTAACTTCGAAAAGGCCCAGATCTGGTCCACCAGTGATATTCATCAAGACTCCCTTAGCCCCATCAATACTGGTTTCAAGAAGTGGGCTTTGGATCGCCTGCAAAGCAGCTTCTTTCGCCCTGTCCTCTCCTTGCCCTATTCCAATGCCCATAAGAGCTGAGCCTGTGTCCATCATCACAGTTCTCACATCTGCAAAATCCAGGTTTATCAATCCTGGCACGCAAACCAGATCAGAAATTCCTTGTACTCCGTGGCGCAGCACGTCATCTGCCATCCTAAAAGCATCAATAATTGACGTATTTCTTGGCGCAACTTGCAGCAGCCTATCGTTGGGTATGACTATGAGGGTGTCAACGCAATCTTTCAATTTTTCAATTCCGTAAATTGCCACATTCATTCTGCGCCTTCCCTCGAAAGAAAACGGCTTAGTTACCACTCCTACTGTCAAAGCCCCGACTTCCCTAGCGATTTGGGCAATTATAGGCGCTCCACCTGTTCCCGTTCCACCGCCCATGCCTGCAGTGATAAAAATCATATCTGCACCTTCAAGATGCTCTGTAATGATTTCCCTAGATTCCTCGGCAGCCCGTTCTCCTATTTCAGGATTTGCTCCTGCCCCTAATCCTCTGGTTATATTCTCGCCGATTTGCAGCTTGACAGGGGCCCTAGATAGATTGAGTGCCTGGGCATCTGTATTGACGCAGATAAAATCTACTCCCTTAATCCCTATATCAATCATTCGGTTAACCGCATTTGTGCCTCCGCCGCCTACCCCTACCACTTTTAGATTTGCATACTTGGGTTGCTCTTCAATCATAATCACGCACTCCCCTCTTCTCCTCAAGCGTTAATTTCAACGATTGCGGCTCACTTACCTTCATCATCTTCAAAAATCATGCTACTTTCTTCAATTTCCTGCTCCTGTTTTTTCTCCGTCAGGTTCTTAAGGATAAGGCGCCTTATAGCCCCTACGTTGTTAAATATCCTAATTCCCAAAGCTACAACCGCCGCTAAGTATAGTTCTATACCAAAAACATCTCCTATATAAACAAAAATAGCTGACAAAACCGTGTTCCCTAGGAAGCCTGTTACAAAAATCGTGGTGTCAAATTCTCCTTCGAAACTAGCTCTTAACCCTCCCAATGCAGTGTCAATACCTGCTAAAAGGCTTACTGCAAGATATCGTGCGAGTATAGGTGGAATCTGCCACGGAACTTTGAGCCCAAGCACAATTCCTGTCTCTTATACACATCT